>JAFYNW010000055.1 GCA_017547995.1 Clostridia bacterium
ATGACCTCCAACTTCCTCTTCTCGCCATTCTGGGGCAAGCTTTGCGCGTATATTCCAACAAAGCGCGTTATCCTTATCTGCAGCCTCGGTTATGCTGTCGGTCAGATGATTTTCGGTGCAGCTACAACTGAAGTTATGGTCGTTGGCGGCAGAATGTTCGCAGGTATTTTCACAGGCGGTGTTTTCACAGCATTCTCCAACTACGTTATCAATACCTCCCATCCTGACCTTCGCGGCAAGAACCTTACTCTTATGGTAACTGTACAGAACGTCTGCGGTGCAGTAGGCTATTTCCTCGGCGGTATCATGGGCGTTGTGTCCGTTGAATTCGCATTCATCTGCCAGATTATCGTTCTTGCAGGTACAGGCATTTTGTTCTACATCCTCTGTGAAGATGATACTCAGTATAAGCACATCCCTGAAAAGAAGCTTTCCGTCAAGGATGCAAATCCTTTTGCAGCGTTTATGGCGGCAAAGAGCTTTATGACACCAATGCTTCTTCTCATTTTTGCAATGGTTGCTATTGCGGGCGTCGGTCAGAACTCCTTCGAGCAGTGCTTCAACTATTACATCAAGGACCAGTTCAATATGGGTTCTATGTATAATGGCACTATCAAGGCGGCTATCGCGGCTCTCAGCCTTGTTTTCAACTCCACACTTTGTATGTGGATGCAGAAGAAGACAGACACAAACAAGAGCTTTATGTGGATTATGTATGCACAGACTGCCTTCCTTCTGATTCTTCTCTCGTTCAGAGAACTTTCCATCACAATCATCTGCGACGTGCTCTTCTTCAGTATCAATGCTGTAAGACTTCCGCTTCTCCAGACTATGACGTCTATGAGAACAACACCTGAAAACAGCAATCAGGTCATGGGCTTCTATCAGTCGATGACGTCTCTCGGCGGCATTTTCGGCGCACTTTTCGCAGGCCTTATCTACAAGGTAAATCCTATGTACCCATTCATTCTTGCGGCGGCGGCATTTGTTGTGGCATCGGTTATCGGTGTGACTTACATCGCAAAATACAAGAAAGAAAAAGCTGTAAAATAAATAAGAAAAGCCACTCATTTGGGTGGCTTTTATATTGCAAAAATATTCAGTTTAGTGTATAATTTTCTTATGCATTTACAATTTTCAAGGAGATTTTTATGAAGAAAAACAAGCTTTTTGCATATTTTTGCTGCATAGTGATTTTCTATCTGGGCGCAAACTTTGCCCATCCTGTCACACCGACCCTCATCGTTGAAAGAAACCTCGACAGCTCGATGTTCGGCGTGGCTCTCGCGGCTATGATGTTCGTCAACTTCCTCTTCTCACCGCTCTGGGGCAAGCTCTGTATGTACATCCCAACCCGCCTTATCATGCTGGTCTGCGGCATCGGCTATGCAGTCGGTCAGATGATTTTCGGCGCGGCAACAACTGAAGTTATGGTCGTGGGCGGCAGAATGTTCGCAGGTATTTTCACAGGCGGTATGTTCACAGCCTTCTCCAACTACGTTGTCAATACGTCCCCTGACCAGACTCAGCGCGGAAAGAATCTTACGATTCTCGTAACTGTGCAGAACGTGGCGAGTGCTGTCGGCTACTTTATCGGCGGTATGATGGGCCTTGTTTCCGTTGAATTCACATTCACTTGTCAGGTTATCAGCCTTATTATCGTCGGCGTACTCTTCTATATCTGCTGCGAAGACGATACACCATACAAGCACAAGCCTGAAAAGAAGCTTACTCTCAAGGACGCAAATCCTTTCGCGGCTTTCCTTGCGGCAAAGCACTTTATGACGCCGATGCTTTTCCTCATCTTTGCAGTTGTTGCTGTTGCTGGCATCGGACAGAACTCCTTTGAGCAGTGTTTCAACTACTACATCAAGGACCAGTTCAATATGACCTCGGCTTATAACGGCATTTTCAAGGCCGCAATCGCTATTGCAAGCCTTATTGCCAACGCGACACTCTGCCTCTGGATGCAGAAGAAGACCGACACAAACAAGAGCTTTATGCCTCTTATGGCGGTGCAGACTGTCTTCCTCGCTATCGTGCTCATTAACTCATCCATCACAAGCTTTGTAATCTGTGACGTTATGTTCTTCGCCCTCAACGCAGTCCGTATGCCTCTCTTGCAGAATATGGTTGCTATGAGAACAACACCTGAAAACAGTAATCAGGTGATGGGTTTCTATCAGGCGATGAACTCCCTCGGCTCGATTTTCGGTGCATTGTTTGCAGGTCTTATCTACGACGCAAACCCAATGCTTCCATTCATTCTTGCGGTATTTGCCTTCGGTGCGGCCACAATTATTGGCATGGCTTATGTCGGAAAGTATAAAAAGAGCAAGAATTAACTGATTGTATAGAAAAAGCACTCCGGAAGGGGTGCTTTTGTTTTGCCTTTGGCAAAGTGAAGTGTGCTTCGCACGTGAAGAAATGAAGCGGCATAAGCCGTGAAGTGTTGCCGTTGGCAACGATGAGGTACCTGCGGTGCATTGGATAGGCGGGAGGGGCAAGCACCTCCCCTACGAGAATGTAGGGACAACTCACGATTTGTCTGCGGTACGTCATAAATGCCGTACCCTACGCAGTTGTGCAAACCGCGGGAGATTCTTCGCTTTACTCAGAATGACACAGAACACAAAAAAGCCACCCAAACGGGTGGCTTTAATATTATCTGCTTTATTGGGAGAGCAAAACAAAAATTACTTGTGAAGCTTCTGGAGGTGAGCCATAGAGCCGTACTTTTCCTGAATCTTTTCCCATTCTTCCTTATCGTAAAGCTGGCATGTGCCTGCACCGAAGCGCTTTGCAACTTCGAGCATGAAGCGTGCTGCTTCTTCACAGTCTGTGAAGTGGCTTGCGCCGGAAGCACAGCCTGCAACCATTGTCTGAGCTGTGATAGCTACGCCGACAACAGGAGCGTCTGTTGCTGTTGCTGGCTGGAGAATGGAGTTGAGGTGATAAAGGTCGTTGCCGTATGGTGTGATGTCCTGAGTTGTGAGAGCGAATACCTTAGGAAGTTCGCCTGTTGTTGTGGACATAATGTCGAGAAGGTCTTCACTTGTTCTGAGGATGTAGCCCTGCTTAACTGTTGGGGAGATAGCGAAGCCGCGGTGGTTGAAGATGCGGTTGCCCTTTGTTGTGTCAACAGAGAGGATACCATCGAGTTCAGGTGTAACTTCTTCTGCGTTAACCTGAGCCATATTAACAGGAGAGCCCATGAATGGAACAGGGTAGTGTGGAGAAGTTGGAGCGTTAGGGCAGATATGTGTGGAAATGAATACGTCGCCAGGGAGGAAGTCGCCCTTGTTCTGCATATCGAGGATCTTGGATGCGAGTGTGATAGCTACGAGAGCACCGTCACCATCGGAAACGAAGCCGATCATTTCTGGACGAGCGCCGATACCGCCGAGTCTGCCGAGGAGACCGAGTGTAGGAGCTGTGCCGCCGTTCTTCTTGCCGTTTGTACCTGGGATCCAGATCTTGATCATGTCTGTAACACCCTTAGGGCCAACGAGAGGCTTTACAACGATTTCTGTTTCAGGACGGATAGAAAGGAGGTAATCCTTTACCTTCTGACCAGTTACGTTAGCGTCATCGAGAAGGTCAAAAACTTCAATGATCTGTTTGATAAGCATAATATTTTTCTCCTGATTCCCGCAGAATTGATTATCCTGCGTATATTTTAATTTATAAATTACAAAATGTAATCGAAATGGAATGTACGCGACGCTGTATGAAAGGTTTTTCCTGATCAATGCGCCGCAGGCACGTTTACGTTTGTCGAAGACAAACATATCGAGTTCCGAAGGAACATATCGAATTTGCTGTGCAAATATATCGATCGGCAAAGCCGAATATCGCATCACCGCAGGTGATATAAACTATTCTTCAACTGCTGTAACTTCTGCTTCAGCAGTATTTTCGGAAGCCTCTTCTTCGTCTTCCTTGAGAGCGCGTGTGATGGAAATAATCTTCACGTCGTCAGCAAGTCTCATGAGACGGACACCCTGAGATGCTCTGCCGCATACTCTGATATCTTCAACGCCTGTACGGATGATGACGCCGTTGGAAGCAATCATCATAACGTCTTCGTCGCCGTTTACACACATGATAGCCTTTACAGGGCCTGTCTTTTCAGTAACAGCATGGCCTGTAACGCCCGAAGAGCCTCTGTGATGCTCTGTATAGTCGTCAGTCGGAGTAATCTTGCCGTAGCCGTTATCTGTTACAGTAAGCACGTGAGCGCCGTCGGAATCGCAGGCTACGTCTACAACGTAGTCGTCATCGTTAAGCTTGATGCCGCGTACACCGTAAGCTTCACGGCCCATTGGACGTACTTCGTTTTCGTCAAAGCGAATCATTCTGCCGCTTCTTGCAGCGAGAAGAATCTTATCAGAGCCTGTTGTAAGACGTACGCCGATAACTTCATCGTCTTCGTCGATGCCGATGCAGCGGATACCGCCCTTACGCGCTGTGTTGAGTGCATCGAGAGCGATACGCTTTACGATACCCTTCTTAGTCGCGAAGAATACGTATCTGTCAGGCACAAAGTCAGGCACGTTAATCATAGCGGAAACGCTTTCACCGCTGTCAAGCTGGAGAAGGTTTACAAGGTTAGTACCCTTTGCATTTCTCGAGCTTTCAGGCACGTGATAGCCCTTGAGCTTGAAGATTCTGCCGAAGTTTGTGAAGAAGAGGAGATAATCGTGTGTGGACGCTGTGAATACAGTCTTTGTCATGTCCTCTTCGCGTGTTGTCATGCCTGTTACGCCGCGGCCGCCTCTGCGCTGAGCACGGTATGTTGTAGCAGGTACACGCTTGATGTAGCCGAGGTTTGTAAGTGTGAATACACTCTGTTCTTCCTCGATGAGGTCTTCGATATCAAGGTCGTTTTCAACGAAGGAGATTTCTGTGCGTCTTTCGTCTGCAAACTTAGTCTTGATTTCTGTGATTTCTGTCTTGATAATATCGTAAATAAACTTAGGGTCGGAGAGGATTTCGATGTATTCGTCAATCTTCTTGAGGAGTGCATCCAATTCATTCTGAATCTTTTCAACTTCAAGACCCTGCAAGCGGCCGAGTCGCATATCGAGGATGGACTGAGCCTGGATTTCGGAAAGACCGAAGCGCTCCATAAGACGAGCCTTTGCATCGTCGTAGCTTGTACGGATGATATGGATAACTTCGTCGATGTTGTCGCAGGCAATCTTGAGGCCTTCGAGGATATGAGCGCGTTCGCGAGCCTTCTTAAGGTCGTATTCCGTTCTGCGTGTCACAACCTTGAACTGATGGTCAAGATACGTGTCGAGCATTTCGCGGAGTGTGAGAATCTTAGGCTGATTGTTTACAAGAGCCAGCATATTCACAGAGAAAGTTGTCTGCAAATCTGTATACTGGAAAAGCTGATTGAGGACAACCTGAGCGTTTACGTCGCGACGAAGCTCGATTACGATACGCATACCTTCGCGGTCACTTTCGTCACGGAGGTCTGTGATGCCTTCGATACGCTTGTCACGGTGAAGCTCGGAAATATGCTCGATAAGACGAGCCTTGTTGACCATATATGGGATTTCTGTAACGATAATGCGGTATCTGCCGTTTGTCCATTCTTCGATTTCGCACTTGGAGCGCACCTGAATCTTGCCCTTACCTGTGTGGTAAGCCGCTCTGATGCCGCTCTTGCCGAGAATGAGAGCGCCTGTAGGGAAGTCCGGACCCTTGACAATCTGGCAAAGGTCGTCTGTGGAAGCTTCAGGATGGTCGATGAGATAGCATACAGCATCGATGATTTCGCCGAGGTTGTGAGGTGGGATGTTAGTTGCCATACCAACAGCGATACCCATAGCGCCGTTGACGAGAAGGTTAGGGAAGCGGGATGGAAGCACAGTAGGCTCCTGCATCTTGTCGTCGAAGTTAGGCTGATAGTCGACAGTTTCCTTGTCGATATCTGTCAGCATTTCGTTGGCAAGACGGGACATTCTCGCTTCTGTGTAACGGTAAGCAGCAGGTGGGTCGCCGTCGACAGAGCCGAAGTTACCATGGCCGTCGATGAGCATATAGCGCATGGAGAAGTCCTGCGCAAGACGTACCATTGCATCGTAGACAGATGCGTCACCGTGTGGATGGTAACGGCCGAGAACGTTACCTACAGTAGTTGCAGACTTACGGTAAGGCTTGTCAAAGGTAAGCTTGTCTTCGTACATAGCGTAGAGAATACGTCTGTGTACAGGCTTGAGGCCATCTCGTGCATCAGGAAGAGCACGGGATACGATAACGCTCATTGCGTAATCGATGAAGGATTTCTTCATTTCGCGTTCAAGATTGACTGTTACGATCTTCTGATCGGAAAAACGAAGGTCCTGTTTCTTGTAATCACTCATGTTGATCTGTTCCTTTTCTATGTATACGGGTTAAAGGTGATTTGTGTGTTGTGTGCTGTGGGGGGCGGATGACCAATGGTCGCCCCTGCAATATAACGTTGACGAAGGCAACAATATTTCTTGCCTCGCCCTTTGATAAAGGGAGAGGTGGCAGCCGTAAGGCTGACGGAGAGGTAAAACCTAATCAATGCATCGCAGATACCACAATGTCCCGGAGGGACAATTCATGATGCGAAGCATCAATTCATGCCATAGGCAATTCATGACGAAGTCAATTCATTTGCCCTTATATCTCGTTCTTTCGCACCATCATTTCCTGCCATTCCTGCTTTGAAATAAGCACCTGACGAGGCTTTGAGCCTTCGAAAGGACCTACAATGCCTCGCTCTTCCATCTGGTCGATAAGACGGGAGGCTCTGGAATAGCCGAGCTTGAGCTTGCGCTGAAGCATCGACGTGCTTGCCTGACCTGTGCCCACAACGATGGAGATTGCCTCGTCCATAAGTGGGTCGTCGTCATCAGGCGGGTCGCCGTTGACGTTGGCACCGCCGCCCTTGCCTGTGTTTTCGGCAGCGTGCTCAATATGCTCGATGATATCGCTCTTATAGTCTGACGTGGAAGTCTTCTTTATAAACTCAACGACAGATTCAACTTCGGCTGTCGTGATAAAGCAACCCTGCACACGCATTGGCTTCGGCATACCGAGAGGGGCATAGAGCATATCGCCCTTACCGATAAGCTTTTCAGCGCCAGGTGTATCGAGAATAATACGGCTTTCAATCTGGGATGCAACGGCAAATGCCACGCGGGATGGAATATTTGCCTTCATGATACCTGTGATAATGTCGGCAGATGGTCGCTGTGTTGCGATGATGAGATGCATACCTGCAGCTCGCGCCATCTGTGCGATTCTTGCGATAGCCTCTTCGACCTCTCTTGCCGCAACAAACATAAGGTCGGCAAGTTCATCGATTACGATGACAATCTGTGGAAGAGTTTCGCCTTCGCCTCGCGCTCTGATTTCCTCGTTATAGGATGCAAGGTCTCTTACACCCATATCGGAAAGCAACTTGTAACGGCGCATCATTTCGCTTACTGCCCAGTTGAGTGCGCCCGACGCCTTCTTAGGGTCTGTTACAACAGGGATGAGCAGATGTGGGATGCCGTTGTATACGCCAAGCTCAATCATCTTAGGGTCAATCATGATAAGGCGCACCTCCTCAGGACTTGCCTTGTAAAGCAGGCTGATGAGGATAGAATTGATACATACAGACTTACCTGAGCCTGTTGTACCTGCAATAAGCATGTGAGGCATCTTGCCTATGTCGCCGATAACGCTCTTGTTGGCAATATCCTTGCCCACAGGGAAGCATATCTTGGACTTGTGATTACGGAAATCTGACGAATCGATGATGTCACGGATTGTGACAGTCTGCTGCTGGGAATTCGGCACTTCGATACCGATAGCCAGCTTGTCAGGAATAGTTGAAATACGGATGGACTGAGCGCCCAGTGCAAGCGCGATGTCCTCGGAAAGATTGGATACTCGTGAGAACTTCGTGCCGCGCTGAAGAGTCAGCTCATATCGTGTGACAGTCGGGCCGCGTGTTACGCCGACCACGTTACTGTCGATGCCGAAGGAGAGGAGCGTGTCAACAAGTCTGTCAGCAAGGAGCTTTGTCTCCTTTGCAACGTCACTCGACACAGGCTCGCTGCGTTTGAGAAGGCTGACTGGCGGATAAAGATATTCCTTGACGTCAAGCGCGTTGTGCTTGTTCATCATTTCTTCGATTTCCGACATAACTTCAACTGTGCCTTCAGCCACGTCATTCTTTGTCAGCTTAGCCACCCCTTCAGGCAATTTCGGAGCGCTGCCCGTGATGGATGGTGCGATGGAAACAGGCTCAGTCCTGCGTGGTGTGATTTCGATAGGGCCGTCGTGCTTTGACTTGACAGCGTCAAATCTGTCGGCAAGAGGAATATCGTCCTCCTCGTCTTCGCTTGTTTCCTCTTCGGATTTTATAATTACAGGCTCGTCCTTCTTTGGCTCTTTCTTCCAAGGGAGGATGGAGTCTAAAACAGGCTTCTTTTCTTTTTCCTTTTCAGTCTTTACGCCGTCGTTTTCCTCGCTTGCCAGCATAAGACCGTCGGTCTGCTTTGGAAAATCATAGTCGGAGATGAAATCATCGTCGAATACGTCAAGCTCGTCAACCTTGGCCTCAACGCCCTTCTTTGGCTCGGCCTGACCGGAAAGAAACTCGGCAGGAGTCTTGACGTTAGGCGGAGCAATGTCGATAGCCTCGCCGCGCTTTGGCTTTTCGCGCTCTTCGCCGTCGAGAGCGATGTCGATACGCTTGCTGCCCTTCTTTGCAGCGGCTGGGACAGGCACTCTTTCAGGCTTTGGCACATCTTCCTCCTCAGGCTCAGCAGGGAGGCGGATGTCCTTGACCTTTTCGATGACAGTATCGAGATGGATGTTGAATGCCAGCATAAAGATGAAGGCGAAAAGCAGGATTGAGATAACGCCTGCGCCGATTGGCGAGATTGCCAGCGAGAGCATTGCGCCGACCATACCGGAAAGTGCGCCGCCGCTCTTGAGGGCGATGCCGCTTGTCCAGAGCTCCTTGAAAGCGAATGAATCAATCGAGCTGCCTGCTGAAAATACGTGACCGATTACGCCGAGGATGAGAGGGAGAATCATTGTGAGCGCCACAGTTTTTCTCGCCTTGCCCTTGCGTTTGCGGATGAGTGTTATGCCCGAAGCGAGCAACGCAAACGGGAGGATGTAAAATCCGATGCCCATAAGGCCTGTGCCGACGTTACGGAAGAAGTCGAGCACGAAACCGTCGATGCCAAGCATGGCGAGGAAAAAGAGGAAGGCGAGGAGAATATATCCCATGCCCCACATCTGACGCCTTGCCGCCATCTGGGAAGCGGTTGGATTGGCCTTCTTTTTAGGCTTTGAAGAAGACGTACCGCTTGTTTTAGTAGTTTTTTTGGTGTCTGCCATTTATTGTGAACTCCATTTCATAATTGAGGGTTTACGTCATAATATACCTTATATATTATAACACAAATGGAGAGAAATTGCAAATAAAATGGGGGATAAAAGCTATAAAATTGTACCGTAAAATTGCCCGTCAGAATAGTGATTACACACATATTTTATAATAAAAAAGTGAAATTATATAGTGAAATATTTCCTGGAAAATTTCACTCGGGAGAACCACTGTTTCGTAGGGTGCATTCACGAATGCACCGCGGACAATTCGTGAATTGTCCCTACGGATTGTGCAAACCGTAGGGGACGGCATTTATGACGTCCCGAAAAGAATGTAGGGGAGGGTCTCTGTGCCCTCCCGCCTTATCCAATGCGTCGCAGACACATCATTTTCTTGCCTCGCCCTTTGGGAGAGGTGGCAACCGCAAGGTTGACGGAGAGGGTGAAATAACCAAAAACAAAATCCATCAATCAGTCATCCTCGCGCGCGCACGCGCGTTTCTTCTCTTCCTCTCTTTATATTATTTCTTTATATTTATCTTTATATTTGGGTGACAAAAATGTCAGGTGAAAAAGACAGAAATGTCAGGTGTCAGCGACAAAAATGTCAGGTATGGGTGACATTTGTGACAGAGGCAGGTGTCAAATGACGCCAT
>JAFYNW010000056.1 GCA_017547995.1 Clostridia bacterium
GGCAGCTGTCCATAAGAAGACAATCCCACGTGTCCTCTTCAGGACCGGGAATTTCAAAGCAGCATTTATCGATAACGTAGCCACGGAAAGTCTGCGTTGCAGAAGCAGCCGGAGCCTCAGTTGGCTTTGGCGCTTCTGTAGGCTTTACAGCTTCTGTAGGTGCTGTTGTATTTTCAGTAGTTGCAGGGGCTTTGGCTTCCGTTGTCTTTTCTGCTTCAGTAGCCTTTTCAGCCTCTGTTGTTTTTTCTTCTGTTGTTGCTTCAGTTGTTTCTTCTGCTTCAGTTACAGCCTCGGTTGGCTCAGGATTTGCTTCTGTTGCAGCTTCCGTTGCGGCTATAGTCATATCTTCAGCCTTAGTGCTTTCTGTGTTTACCTGTGGTGCGGCAGTCGTTGCAGCTATAGTTGTTTCTGTCTTTGCAGAGCAGCCTGCAAGCATTACCATCACTGCAAGCACAGCACAAATCAAAGCCGATAATTTTTTATGCATGGTGGGTCTCCTAGTTTCTGTTTGCTTTCTTTTCTTCCTTTGCAAGCATAAGAACGTTTACGCCAAGGAAAACCATAGCCGCCGCGCTGAGCGCATAAAGGATAGGGTAAGTGAGAAGAATGCAAGGCATTGTAGGATTCTTGCATCCGCCGATGAGTACGCTTGGAACAAGCATTACAACGATTGCAACGCCGATTGATGCAACGCTAAGAGTAATGCGCTCGTGACCACCGCGGGACGTCATATATAATACGCCGAGCAATACGGCAATAAGACCGATGCCGATTTCTGCCGCTGCCGCATAGGTACACTTCATTGGTGTTGTGGAGTTGACGCAAACCTTAAACAAGGTCTGTGGACCAAAGGACACCAGAAGGCCGTAGATGATTAAAACGATTGACGGAATGGTTTTGTTCTTCATATTTTTCTCCTTTTGTGAATTACGATATGCCACAGATTATACCATTTCCTCCCGAAAAGGCTACCAATCAGACGTAACTTTTCGTCAACCATCGGTTGCATAATGTTTTTTTATATCAAAATAACAAGAATTCTTTGTTTTACTCCCACAAACACAAAAACTCCCGGACAAGCCTGCCCGGGAGAATTATCGGTTATTGCGTTATTTTGCAGTGTTGTATCGCAATGTAAAAACACTCTATTTTCCATCAGTCGGAGCATCCTGCTTTTTCTTTGGTGGCTCTCTGTATTTCACCATAAGGTGAATCAGGAATACCAGCACCATCGGTGCCGCAACGGCAGGGGTGACAAGCAACGGCTCTATTCGGAAAGCCTCGTTAGCTACGTAAAGCACAGGCTTTTCCTTGATGGTTTCAATTCGCACTCCACGGACAAGCAGTCTGTGAGTATTTATGCCGTAAGGGGTGCAGGTAAACAAGGTACAGTAGTCCTTGCCCTCCTCGATAAGCAGGTCGTTATACTCCTGCGGTGTTACAACCTTGACCTGGTCGACCTGATAGGTCAGCACCTGATCGAGGATGGTAATCTGAAACGTATCGCCATATTCCATTCTGTCAAGGTCTGTGAAAAGCTTGGCGCTCGGCAGACCTCTGTGGGCAGACATTACACTGTGGGTGCTTTCGCCGCCGACAGGCAGACTTGAGCCTTCAAGATGGCCAACGCCCATATTGAGCACTCTGTCCGACGTGCCATGATAAAGGGGCAGCTCGACGCCGATTTTCTCAATTTTCACGTAGCCGATAATGTCTGTGCCATCAATCTTGAGAGTATCGTAATATCCGGGCACGTCCTTATAATTTGTGAGGTGAAAGCCTGTTTCATACAGCGCCTTGTTATAGTCGTAAGCCGCCTGAAACATGGCGGAATAGTCCTCCGGCTCCATATTTTCAAGGACAGATTCATAATTTACGATGGCACGGGTCTGTGTTTTCGAGTTCCAGTAATTACTGAAAGCGGGATATAACAGCACGGAGATACCTATCAGAAAACCGAGCGTCAGAAAGATGACCGTCTTGCGCGATCTCATAAATATCTCCCTTCTGTTAAAGTAATTATGGGAGGAGAGACGAGCTCTCCCCCCATTAAGCATTATTGATTAGTCCTGATATACAGACATCTTCTTGTTTGTGATAAGAAGCACTGCGAATGCGATAGCAACGATAGAGCCGATAGTAATCATTCTCATTGTGCCTTCGCCACCTGTGGATGGAAGTTCCATACCC
>JAFYNW010000057.1 GCA_017547995.1 Clostridia bacterium
ATGGGTATTACAACATAAGTGCGTTCATCTTAAACAATGCAGTTATTCTTAATAAAGATGTCAGAAAACTTCACGTTTTTCACATAGATTTTCGAAAAAATTGACGGCAGATGGATTTCAAATTTCACATTCGGTTTATATACTGAACTTGTCCCTAAGGACAGAATAAAAATCCAGATGGAGGAATTAAACAATGAGAAAATCTATTGCAAGCTTGTTGGCGCTGTGTATACTTTTTGGTATGTTTACAGGATGCAGCGCAAACAAGACAAACACTACGGTAAGCAATGAAACAACGGCAAACAAGGTTGAAATTACAAGTACAGCGGTTGATGGAAAAACTGAAATGTCTGTACCAAAGTACGTATTTTTGTTCATCGGTGACGGTATGAGCTACCCACAGATTCAGTCTACGTCTGATTTCCTCGGTGCGCTTGAAGATGAAGATTATTTCATGGCTCAGCCAAGCCTCGATGATAATCAGGGAGCAACACTTGACGGTCCTGAATATCTTAACTTTATGAACTTTGATGTGGCAGGCTCTGCTGTTACGTACGATTCAAACTCTTTTGCGCCTGACTCTGCTTCTACTGCAACGTCCATTGCAACAGGCAGAAAAACTTATTCCGGCACAATCAATGTAGACGTTACAGGAAGCGAAACTTTTGAAACAATTACAGAAAAGGTTCATGACCAGCTTGGTATGAAGGTCGGCATCATTTCATCTGTAAACCTCAACCACGCAACTCCTGCTGCATTTTACGCACATCAGCCAAGCCGCAATAATTATTATGAAATCGGTGAAGAGCTTGTTGCATCCGGCTTCGAATACTTTGCAGGTGGCGGTCTTAAAAAGGCTACAGGCTATGACAAGGAAAAGCCTATGACAGACTTGTATGATATTGCAAAGGATGCAGGCTATACAGTTACCTTTACAAATGAAGAGGCAGAAGCGATAACAGCCGATTCAGGCAAGGTTATTCTTATCGATGAACATCTTGCAGACTCTGACGCTATGGCTTACGAGCTTGACCGTACAGATGAAATGTGGTCATTGGCAGATTACGTTGAAAAGGGCATTGAAGTACTCGACAATGATAAGGGATTCTTTATGATGTGTGAAGGCGGCAAGATTGACTGGGCATGCCATGCAAACGATGCTGCATCCACAATTCACGATACAGTTGCTTTTGCAGATGCTATCCAGGTAGCAGTGGATTTTGCAAAAAATCATGCAGATGAGACGTTGATTATCGTTACAGGCGACCACGAAACAGGCGGTCTTACTATCGGATTTGCTGGTACAGACTATGATACGTACCTCACTCTTCTTGAAAATCAGAAAATCTCTTTCCAGAAGTTTGATGATGAATATACAGCGGCTTACAAGGAAAACGGAACTGCTTTTGAAGAAGCTTTGAAGGATATAGAAGAGCTCTTTGGCTTGAAAGTCAACGGAGAAGAAGACGACAAGCTTGTTTTGACAGCTTATGAGCAGGAACAGCTGCGCATTGCATTTGAAAAGAGCATCAACGGTACTGAAACAGGTGCAGACGCACAGATTGAGTACGTAATGTACGGCACGTACGATCCACTTTCTGTTACACTTACACACATTATCAACAATAAATCCGGCATTTCATTCACGTCTTACAGCCACACAGGTCTCCCTGTTGCAGTTCTTGCTGAGGGTGTAAATGCCGATGTGTTTAACGGATATTACGATAATACAGAGATTTTCAACAAGATGGCAGAAATGCTTAACGTACAGTAATTGAATGTCAGACGCCCCTGCTTTACGGCAGGGGTGTCTTTGGGAGGGCAGATGAAAAAGGAAAAAATAAGATATTATGCGCCGGTAATTGTATGTCTGCTGCTGATAGCAGTGCTTGCTCTTATACCGACAGGATATGAAGATGCAGTTCAGTACAAAGAGGCGGAAAGATGTATAGCAGAGGTTATTGCGGTTGATAATTCGGCCATTATCGATACAGGTCTTGTGCGTTCAGGTGAACAGAGATGTACTGTCAGATTCCTTAATGGTATGTTCAAGGATGAAACCGCAACGGCTGTAAATTTGCTGCAAGGCTCTCTGGAGCAGGATAAGTTTTTTTCAGCAGAGGATAAGGCGCAGGTTGTAGTCAGCTATAACGATGATAATATCATAAGAGTCACTATGATTGACTATTTTCGTCTGCCCGGGGAGCTGATGCTGGCAGGATTGTTCGTTTTGTTTCTTGTCATATTTGCCGGAAGAACAGGAGTAAGAGCGATATTGTCGTTTGTACTGACAATATTGGCAATCTGGAAACTGCTTGTTCCATTGTATCTTAAAGGATATAATCCTATATGGACAGGCCTGATGATAAATCTTTTGCTTACAACGTTGATTATCGCATTGGTATATGGTTTTGACAAACGATGTGCAGCGGCAGTCAGCGGCTCGTTTCTTGGTATTCTGGTAACGTGTGTTCTTGGCATAATGTTTACAGATCTGTTCAGAATACACGGTGCTGTTATGGCATACTCGGAAAGTCTGCTGTATGCAGGATATCAGCATCTCAATCTGACACAGATATTTATGGCGTCCATTTTTCTCGGATCATCCGGTGCCGTTATGGATCTGGCTGTCGACATCACGTCTGCAGTATGCGAAGTTGTGGAAAAGAAACCGGATATTCGTCCGTGGGAGGCTGTAAAATCAGGGATAAACGTCGGCAGAGCTGCTATGGGTACGATGACTACAACGTTGCTTCTTGCGTATTCAGGAGGATATATTGCTCTGCTCATGGTATTTATGGCACAAGGAACACCGACAGAACATATTTTTAACTATAAATACGTTTCTGCAGAAATTATCCATACAGTAATTGGCTCCTTTGGTCTTGTCAGCGTAGC
>JAFYNW010000058.1 GCA_017547995.1 Clostridia bacterium
ATCTCACTTTCGCCCGCCTTGCGGACGGATACCTTTGAGCCATCGCACTCGACGAAATACCCCTCGCCGTAACACTCATCGATGACCTCCTTTGCCGTCATACCGCCATAGCTTGCAAAGCTGCGGCAGGTCTTATAAGGCATATCGCCGGCGGTAAGACCACACTGGCTGACAGCCTTTCGGGCATTGTCTGCACAGCTTGTGGAGAAAAATCCACAGACGTCGTTTCTTGCAAGAAGATGGCTCTTTTCATGGGCGGTAATGGAGAAAATCCCCTCCTTTCCCATTACCTCCACTTCCGCCACGTTGCCGCGGAATACCTCAGTCCCATCACTGAGCACCACTTCGTCTCCGCAATATGCAAAGACGGGCGGCAGATAGCCATCGTGATTTTCAAAGACGATGTCGGCAGAAAGCACCTTGGACGCGGCGTAGATATTGTCCTCAAGAGTCAGTCCCACGCACAGGGACGTAAAATCCCTGCCTGCTACTATAAGCTTCATATTTTAAGCACCGTCCCTATCTGCAGTTTCCGCACGTCAGCGATGTTATTCTTCTCCTTGATTTCGCTCCATCTGTAAGGCGTGCCGTAATAGGTCTTGCTGATTGCCCACAAGGTGTCTCCCTTGCGTACAACGTGAGTCACAGAGCCCACGCTTTCACTGACCTCGCGCTCGTAGAGCTTATCGCTGTCGGCATTTGATACAAGCAAGGCTGTGACGAATCTGTACTGCACAAGAGAAAGCAGAATCTCCACGTCCCCGTCGCCCTCGTGGAAAATCTCGGCAAAATCCTCGATGAGAAAGGCTTCGTTGATGTCCGTACCCGAAATCACAAGGCGCATCGGCTTGCGCGAATCCTGCCACATCTTGAGCAGACGGATAATCTCGTCAGGCTCGGTAAACTCGGCGTTAGAGATATACCAGTCGGCACTCTTCGGCAGGAAGGTGTTGATTGTGACGCGTCTCAGGCCCTCGCCCGCCGAAAGGTTAAGCTCCTTGCCCTCGATGGAAATATATTTCATTGTATTCTGCGGACGTGTCACGCGGATGTTTTTCGGCGTCACGTAGAGCGAAAACATATATTCGCCGTTGTTGAAGCTCATTGTGACCTTTCTTGTCAGCTCCATATTTCACCTCCTACATATTCTCAGCCGCCTGACGAAGCTTGCGGGCAAGAATTGTGATATAATCCTCGCCATCTCCGCTGACCGCCTGCTTCTTCGACGTAATCTGCTCTTTTTCGACAACCTTCGACAAATTATTCCTTTTTTCGACCGTATCCGACGAAATACGACTGCTCATAACCTCAAAGCCTTCGTCCATACCGTATTCCATAGCAAATGTCGGAATATCCTCGTCAAAGTCTTCGCTTTCCTCCGCTTCATTGTTCTTATAAAGGCGGATTCTGGCTTCGCCCACCCCCGAAATCGCCTGAATCATCTGATACGCGCCCTTTACGTCACGCATATCGACAGCCGAAACGATATCGAGAGGCGAGAAAAGCTTGCCCTCTTTATAAAGTCTCTCACCCTCCTCGTGCAGGGCGGGGCAGGCGAGATAGAGTGCGTAGCGGGCGCCGTCAGCACCCTTCATTCGGCGGCATTCCTCAAGCTCATCGTCGGAAAGCGGCACGATAGAAGTACGGATGCCCAGACGCTCAAACTCTATCTCGTAATTTTTCTCATTTATATGCTGATAAAACATCAGTTCACCGCCTCAATGGCAGACAAGCTTTCGAGTGAGGACGGTGTGAAGCGGAAACGCACCACCTGCTCGTTGATTTTGCCCGTTTCGTAGTTGATGAGCGGAATTTCGTCAAGGGCAATACCACCGATACGGTAGCGCTCCTCGGCGCCGCCCACAGAGTCAGGGTCCCTGAGTGCCGTCATGATGGTAAGACGCACGTCCTTGCCCTGCTTGGCCTTGTCCACCGCATCGTAAAAGCGTGTGTAAACCTGACGAAGCTTAAGCTCACCCTCACCCTTGAGGCCTGTGAGCTTGCTGTCCACGTCAATGCCAATCTGCACGTCACTGCGCTGGGCCTTGACTGTGATTTTTATGTACTGAGCCTCGGCAACCCTGTCGCCGTCCACCCAGATATCGGCAAAAGAACCCGATAAAATCCTGTTAGCTGTAATCATATTTTTCTTCCTTTCTGTATTTTGCGGTACGTCATAAATGCCGTACCCTACGAGATGTATGTCATTCTGAACGAATGTGAAGAATCTCCTTCGATTTGTACAATCTGTGTAGGGGACATTCACGAATGTCCCGCGGACTGATATTGGCATCAGCCCCTACGTTTTTCGTGAGCGGCAAGCGGCTCCCCTACAACAAAACCACAAAATATAACCGTAGGAGACGACGCCTCCGGCGAATATATCTCACTCCGCTCGTGCTACATCTCAATACTGAACGCAACGTCTTCCATCGCATCGACAAAGCGGATGTTGCCCGAAAGGAAAACGTAAGAGCCGGTATTCGCCCTGAGAATCTCCATCTCGCTCATCTCGTCCACGTCGATGCCCCTCTCGCGGAGATACTGCTTCTGTCCCTCGAGAGAGATGCCCACGCTGTTGGCATAGCTTTTGTCAATCACGCTCTCGCCAAGTCCCTCGAAATAGCCTGAAATGGCAATGCAGAGCAAAAGCTTGGAATCATAATCGTTGCGCACCTTGCCGATATAGCCCTCCTCAAGAGAGGTCTTGATGTCTGTCAGAATGGCATCCATGCTCTCTGTGACACGGATTTTCTTCATATCCTCCGCGCCGTCTGTGAGATTATTGACGCCTCTGCCAATCTTATAGCCTTCGCTGTCGCGTGTCAGCACGATTCTGCCTCTGTCAATCTCGCCATCGGCATCATTTTTGCAGGAATACTCCACAATCTCATTCATTCTGCGATATGTAATACTTTCGCCCAGCGGCATATATGCAAGCATACCCGTGAGAATCGGCACAAGGGATGCCTGAGTGTATGTATTTTCATCAAGAGCAAACTTTACGCTCGCCTCACTCAGCACAACGAATGCGCTGTCGTTGAAGTCGTACTGATAAGGCACGACAGCCTTGACGTAGCTGCCGTGATTTCGCAAATCATTTACGATTCGCTTGAGGTCAGCCCCCGAGACCTTGTCCGTGCAAAGGCCGAGCCAGTTGAAGCTGTGATTTTTAAGGGCATTTTCCGTCTTTTCAGCATCAATATCATTAAGCGAAAGGCAGATAATCTTCTTCACACCCTCGTTAAAGCATCGCTCGAGGGCGATAAGCTCGTTTTCATCATGGTCAGCCTTGTCGATTTCGGCAAAGCTTTTGTATTCGGCGGAAAAATCCTCCCCCGCCCTTTCAAAAAGGAGAAGGGCAACGCCTTTCTGACTTCGTCTGATGGCGGTCACACCCTTGTCCTTAAAGCTGATAGCAATCTGTGGTAATCCCATACGCACCTCCTGAAATAATATTTAGTCTGACGTTTCCCATAAGCTCATAGTCAATCTGCTCACGCCCGAGAGCATCGCAGAAACGGACGTTGAAGATGATATTCTCCATATTTTCCGTCCTCTTGCCCTCGGCATTGAGCGGCGTAAAATATCTGTCGCACACCTTGAAATATGGGAAAAGGCTGTCGAAAAGCCTCTTTTTCATGGTCTTGCCCTCTGTTTCATTCCTTCTGAAGATGATGACCGAAACGTCAAAGCGACGCTCGAGCTGTGTGCCGCCTGCAATGATATTGCTTTCGCCCTCGCTGGCGGAAACCACAAAGCCGGCATCCGTCCTGCCCTTGAAACGGTCGGTCACCGTGAGAATATTGGTCTTTTTCTCAATATGGTCGGCAAGCGCCTGTGTAAAATCGTTAATCGTTATCATTTTCTCTCACTTCCCCGATTTCCATAACGCAAACGCTGTGGGAATCGTAATAAAAGCTGTCGGAGGCAAGGCCGATGAAAACTCTGCCTCCGCGGTATACCTCGACTCTGTCGCCCAGAAGAAAGGTCACTTCGGGAGCGGCATAGAGCCTGAGGCGGTAGTTTTTCGTCGGTGTCTGTGTGTCATATCCGACGGGTGTTGGCGAGTGGTTGTGAGCCGAGCGGGCGAGAGCGCAGGGAATATTGTTATAAACAAGGCTTTCACTCTCGTTTACGCCGTTATAAACCATGCGGTATACCCTCGCCCTGTCACTGAAACTCGCCGCAATAATATTTTTCATAATTTTTCCTTTCTGAATAAAACGGTATGCAGCCATGCCTGGCCCTGCTTCTGTCATTCTGAGTCGCAGACGAAGAATCCCCCTCGATTTGCACAATCTTGTAGGGGACATTCACGAATGTCCCGCGGTACGTCATAAATGCCATCCCCTACATATTAACTACTCATCGAGCAGTAACCTGTCCAATCTGTCCATTTGTGAGGAACGAACACACAAGGGGTCCAGGGGTGTCCCCTCTGGTCGATAGAGGGTCCGGGAGAAGATGCACCCTAACGAGCAGGCTCGTCAGGGAACCCGCGGCCGTCCCGGGGCATCTTTGGTTCTTTTGGGCAAACACAAAGAACACGTCGTAGACGCTCCTCGATTTATCGAGGCTGATATCTTTCCTTATAATTTAAGATTTGCCTTTGTAACCAAGACCCAAAACACCTCGTCCACCGCAAGCGGAAGCGATATTTTTGCGTTGCAAAAGCTATATTCGTGCAAAGCACGAGCGATATGTTGCCAAAGGCAACTCGATATGTTCCTGCGGAACGTTAAGGTGTGACAAGTCACATTGATTAAGCGGTACGTCATAAATGCCGTACCCTACATGAGAAATTACGTGTGCGTTGCACGGATTGATTAGGGCGGGAGGGCGCAGAGAC
>JAFYNW010000059.1 GCA_017547995.1 Clostridia bacterium
CCTTTTGATGAAAACGCTCAGATTGTAAAGCTTGACAGCGATTTCAAAATCACAGAAAATATGCCTGTGCTCGATGGCGCTACAGCTCTTCTTCCCGTTTATTCGGCAGTTATAAATGCTGTTTATCCTGAGGACAGCGTTATCCACGACGGCAACGACTTCACAAGCGATAGTGCTATGCAGTATAAGAATACCTTGCGCGGCTATAAGGCCATTGTAGACGGCGATACGGACATTCTTTTCTGCGCAGGTCCATCCAAGGAGCAGGCTGAGTATGCCGCTCAGAATGGTGTTGAGCTGGAATACGTGCCGATTGGCAGAGAAGCTTTTGTTTTTCTCGTCAATTCGCAGAATCCTGTCCAAGACCTTTCCATTGAGGAAATCCGCGGGATTTATGCCGGCAGATATAAAAACTGGAAGGACGTAGGCGGAACTAACCGCGTTATAAATCCTCTCACACGCCTCGAAGGAAGCGGCAGCCAAACTGCACTTGTCAATTTCCTGGGCAATGAAACCATCGGCAATAAATCACCTCTTGCTTTTCTCGGCGGTACACTTGGATTTTCCTTCCGTTATTACGTAGAAGGCATCGTGGGCAATTCAGGAGTTAAGATGATTTCTGTCAACGGAGTATATCCCGACGTGGAAAACATTAAAAATGGCTCCTACCCTATCGTCAGCGAGTTTTATGCAATTTACCGCAAGGACAATACCAATGAGAATATCAAGCCCCTTATTGAATGGCTTCTTTCCGACGAAGGACAGTATATAATTGAAGAAAGCGGTTACGTTGGTATCAAATAAGTTAAAAAGCCACTCAGACGAGTGGCTTTTATTTATTTTGTTTCTTCGTCTTTCCACATTTTCATCGTTATCAATGAGAATGCCATCATAACCGCACCGATTAGCAATGCCGGCAGATGCGGATATCTGCTATTCATGAAAATATATTCCATCAGGCTTCCCATCGGGGATGAATAATTGTATGCTATATGCACGATTATGGGCACGAGCAGTGAGTTTGTATATATACGGACGTAACCGAGGACGATGCCCATAAAGACCGCGTAGGCTATCCATACAGGGTCTCCATGCATTATGCCGAATACTACCCCCTGCACGATTACAGCCGCGGCAACCGGCATAATCTTTGAAAGTCTGTTGAGGATTATTCCTCTGAAGATTATTTCCTCCATCACCGGTACAAACAAGGCTATGCCGATTATGGACAATATCGATACGTTTGCCGTAAGGTTACTGCTTGCCGCATTATATTCTTCTATCGACGACTGCGAAAACACACTTTGCACCATGGCTGACGTCCACAAGTTTGCACCTATGCCAAGCGTTATACAAAGATAATACATATACCATCGTGGTTTTTCGCCCCAAGCTATGAAGTCTGCAAATCTTTGTCTGCATATTTTCGAGAGAAGCCATACAAACACTATCAGTAAAATCGCCGCAAGATATGTCACCGTGACAGTTTCAGCACCGAATACAGTGTTTATTGCGTCATCATAAGACACGCCCAGCATAAATACTTTATATAATATCATAAGCAATGCTATAAGGTACTGTGCGCCTGCGAGGGCGAGAGCATACAATATGCATTTCAGAAGTGTAATTATTTTTTTCAATTTATCCTCCGACCGCAAATAGGGTCTTTTCTAATCGAATTGAGTATGGTATAATTGTAAAAAACTCTTTTATTGGAGATTTTACTATGACAAAGAAAAATATTTTAGAAACTATAGAGCGTCTCAAGGCGCATTACCCTTCCGACTGTCAGCTGACACACAGCAAGGATTATGAGCTCCTTTTCTCCGTGCGCCTTTCTGCGCAGTGCACCGATGCCCGTGTGAATATGGTAACCCCTACCCTTTTCTCCCGTTTTCCAACTTTGGAAGACTATGCAAACGCTGACGTGGAGGAAATCCGCTCCATTATCAAATCATGCGGCTTCTACGTTGTGAAGGGTGCCGACATCAAAAATGCGGCCATTATGCTCCTTGAAAAGTTTGATGGCAAGGTACCTGACAATATGGAAGACCTGCTTTCCCTTCCCGGTGTCGGCAGAAAGACGGCAAATCTCATTCTCGGCGATATTTACGGCAAGCCTGCCATTGTGGCTGATACTCATTGTATCCGTATTTCAAATCACCTCGGTCTTGCCGATTCAAAGGACCCATTCAAGGTTGAAATGGCGCTCAAGAAGGTTATTCCACCCGAAGAGCAGAACGATTTCTGTCATCGACTCGTTCATTTCGGCAGAGATATCTGCGTAGCACGCTCTCCTAAGTGCGATATCTGCTTCCTCAACGATATCTGCCCTGACGGCAAGAAAAAACTCAAGGAATCCAAGAAATAATTATTCAGGATCGAATATGCCTCCGGTAAGCTGTTCTGCAAGAAGAACACACTGCTGGAGGTCTATTTTTGCCTTTTTGAAGGAAACGACACGCAAATCTGAG
>JAFYNW010000013.1 GCA_017547995.1 Clostridia bacterium
TCATAGGTCGACGTACCTCTGCCGATTTCATCAAGAATAAGCAAGCTTCGCTTTGTGGCATTTTTAAGAATATCTGCCACTTCAGTCATTTCCACCATAAAAGTAGATCTGCCACCTGCAAGGTCATCACTTGCACCGACACGTGTAAATATCTTATCGCAAATGCCTATTCTTGCCATTCTTGCAGGAACAAAACAACCACACTGTGCCATAATCACAATGAGCGCTACCTGCTTCATATAGGTGGATTTACCAGCCATATTAGGACCTGTGATGATTGCCATGCGGTTTTCATTATTGTCAAGATATGCATCGTTTGCTACGAAAATAGCATCCTTCAGCAATGCTTCGACAACAGGATGTCTGCCATCGCAGATATTGATAACGTCATCATCGAAAACCTCAGGCATAACGTAGTCATGTTTTCTCGTTGCAGTTGCAAAACTGAGGAGTACGTCTGCAGTAGCAAGCGCTTCAGCTGTTCTCTGGAATCTTTCGGCATTATCTGCAACAATCTGTCTGATACCCGAGAAAAGCTCGTATTCGAGAGCCACACATTTATCACTTGCAGACAAGATTTCACCTTCAAGAATCTTCAGCTCATCTGTAATATATCTTTCACAGTTGGCAAGAGTCTGCTTACGCACGTAATGTGCAGGAGCCTGGCCAGTCTGTCCCTTGGAAATTTCAATATAATAGCCGAAGACCTTGTTGTAACCAACCTTCATTGTCTTGATGCCGGTTGCCTCTTTTTCACGTCTTTCAATATCAGCAAGAGCCTGATTGCTGTTATTCATAAGGCCTCTGAGCTGGTCTATTCTTTCATCAAAGCCTTGTCTTATAATACCACCCTCGCGTACGCTAAACGGAGGATTTTCATCTATTGCCTTGTCAATCAGCTCATAGATATCATCAAGAATATCAATTTCTCCCCCTACTCTTCTGAGAAGCGTGGAGCTGAGCTGCATAAGATTTTCTTTAATGGCAGGAAGCTTGGCACATACGGATGCAAGTGCACGAAGGTCTCTGCAGTTTGCCGAGCCAAAAGAAACTCGTGAAATAATACGCTCTACATCATATATCTCCTTAAGGTCATCTGCCAGTCTGTCTGCAGAAACGATATCATTTACAAGATTATCAACTGCATTAAGTCTGCTTCTGATTGCAACAACGTCAAGAAGTGGATTTACAAGCCATTTCTTGATAAGACGTGAGCCCATTGCAGTCTTGGTATTGTCAAGCACAGAAAGCAATGAGTCCTTCTTGTCGCCATTTCTGAGTGAAGCAATAATCTCAAGATTTCTCTTTGCATTGGCGTCGAGAGCCATAAAGCTTGAGCTTGTATATAAATTGATTTTGTTGATATAGTCGAGGCTATTTTTCTGTGTGTCATGCAAGAATCTGATGAGTGCACCTACTGCAGACAGAATGATATTTTCGCCTTCAGTATCCACGTCATCAAAATGCTGTCTGAGAACGTCGGCACTGTTTTTCAACGCAAACCAATCATCTTCCACAGATGAAACAGCAATTTCATAATTCTGTCGTAACTCTTCAACCGGCAGGAATGAATTATAGATTTCATCGGAAACAATGATTTCAGACGGAGAAAATCTTGAAATTTCATTCATTATATCATTGATGAACGTTGCACCTCTGCACTCTGTCGCGCTGACTTCACCCGTAGACATATCACAGAAGCAAATGCCTGCATTGTTTTTCACGATATGAAGTGCACAGATAAAGTTATTCTTGCCGTCTTCGAGCATTGAATCTTCAATAATCGTGCCTTTGGAGATTTTTCTGACGATATCTCTCTTTACAAGCCCCTTTGCTTTAGCCGGGTCTTCAACCTGTTCACAAATAGATACTTTATATCCCTTCTGAACAAGACGGGAAATATAGCCTTCCGCGCTATGATAAGGAATACCGCACATCGGTGCGCGTTCTTCCTGACCGCAGTCTCTGCCTGTAAGCACAAGATCAAGCTCCTTGGATGCAACAATAGCGTCATCAAAGAACATCTCATAGAAGTCACCCAATCTGTAAAATACGATTGAGTCCTTATTCTTTTCTTTTATTTCAAAATATTGCCTCATCATAGGCGTATATTCTGCCATAATCTACCTCTTATTCTGCAATTTCACCAAACAATGCGTGTGGCGAAGCATTCGTAACCTTCACGTTGATAAACTGACCGATAAGTTCCTTGGAACCCTTGACCTTGATAAGTCTTCCGCCTTCCATCTTAGTGGAAAGGTCATATTTTTCATCCATACTTTCGCCGTCAACAAGCACTCTGAACGTCTTGCCGATTTCTGCCATATTTCTTTCAAGACCGATTTCCTGCTGACGCTTGAGAAGATATTCAAACATTTCCTGCTTTTCTGCCGCAGTAATTACGTCAGGCATTTCCGCAGCCTTTGTACCCACTCTACGTGAATAAATAAATGTAAACAACTGGTCGAACTTTACCTTTTCAAGAACGTCCATTGTTTCAAGGAAGTCTTCCTTCACTTCGCCCGGGAAGCCTACGATAATATCGCTCGAGAAGGAAATATCCGGCATATATTTCTTTGCCATTTCGATAAGTCCAAGATAGTGTTCCTTTGTATATCTTCTGTTCATTGCTTCAAGGATACGGTCGCTGCCAGACTGGAATGGAAGATGAAGCTGCTTTGCAATATTATCATGCTTTGCCATAACCTTGAAAAGCTTTTCTGTAGCATCCTTCGGATGACTTGTCATAAATCTGATGATGTGCTCCTTGCCGCTCTGTTCACCGATAGTTGCAATTTCATCA
>JAFYNW010000060.1 GCA_017547995.1 Clostridia bacterium
TCAATAGAAATTAGTGCTCCCGGCAAGTTTGGTCTTTACGGCTATCTTGAAGAAATGGCAGTAGCCTTTTCCAACAATGAAAAAATGGATGAGCTTTCAAACGTATATCTTTTTATAGGATGTATCAGCAATGCTCTCGGCTATATGAAGAACAGGCTCCCGGCTTATGCAAAGGCACAGAATCTTGATGATGCTGTAACAGAGGTAATTGCATCAAAAATTGCCGATGCAGCAAAGTATTATGACAATGCTTCCAAGGTTTTTGCGGAGTTTGTTGCAAAATTGCCTAAAAAAGAACCAAAGGAAGAAAAGGTATCCGATGCTGAGCAGTCTCTCAAAATGCTTTCTTCTCTTTCGCTTTACGAAACGTCCCGTTTTGTCTGCGATAAAGATTATGACTACGTCGACTCAATTTTATCTCAGATAAATCTTAATTCGCTCAAAGACGATAAGGATGCCGTATTTACTTTTGAGAAATTGATTATTCTCAGCAATATCAACTATGGCGAGCGATTCGCTTCTGCCCTCTGTAAGTGTCTCAAGGAGAATAATGCCTTTGATTCAAACGGCAACGTCAGCAAATACGTCGGTATGACCGGTTACAAATACGACGAGTTAAAAAATGCCTCACTTCGCACTTTCAAAGACCCTTCCCAGATTAAAGACTACATTATCGAGACAGACGACCTTATCGCCTCCATCAGCTATATGCTCTCCACTTTTAATTACATCAACGAGCATTACGTCTTCCTCGCTGATTACAGAGGAATGGAGAAAAAGCTTGGAAATCCTCATGATTCATACATACGTATGCTTATCAAGTATTACAGCAAGCTTTATGCTGACTTTGTCAACGTATATAATCGTCTTTTGACGCAGTATCTTTCCGATATGAAGCAGGATGCGGATGGTGTATACAACAAATACAAAGCCATCGTCAGCCGCGAAGCCGCAATAGCCAAATCCAAGTGCTTTGAAAGGGAAAGTGCAAAAAAGGCTGCCGCAAAGGCAAAGACGACTGCTTCCTCAGTTTCCAAGCCAAAGCCTCCTGCGCCTAAAAAGATGTCGGCAGACGAGGAAAAGAAGCTTCGTAGTTTATCTCCATCTCAGGCATATAAGATGGCTGACGACCCATCCGTCACAGACAAACAGCGCAACGAATACATCGACAATCTCACAACCTATGCCGTAAATGAAAGCTATATCACAACTTCTGTCGACCTTTGCGAAAAGGCGATTCTCATCGGCAGAAAGAGCCGCTACAAGTACGATACTTCCATCAAAACTCTTGTAAACAAGCTGAAATCTGCAAATGCAATCTCGGCTGACAACAAACTTCGCGGCAGCTTTACAGGTACGCTGGGCAATTCTCTTGCAAGTTGTGCAAATGCTTCGGGCAAGTCTGAATACGTGGGCAGCTCCACCAGATACACAACCTCTGCTCTTTCTATAGTGCTCTGCGTGATTTTTATCGGCTATATCTGGCTTGTCAATTATGAAAACGTCCAGTGGCTCGGCACAGCCAATATGACCAAGCTCCTCATCCTTGCAGGTCTGGGTATCATCTGCGGCGTGTTCACAGGCGGCAAAAACATAGTCGCCAACCTCGTCTCAACGGGTGTTGTCTTTATAGCGGGCGCAA
>JAFYNW010000001.1 GCA_017547995.1 Clostridia bacterium
GTACGTTAATACCGCTTCGAGCATTGTTTTTGGCACCCTAGCTTCCAACAATTCAATAAATGCAGGGAGTGTATACAGCATATTTTCAATTTTATCAAGCACTTCTTTCGCATTTTCCATCAGTGGCTTGATAATTTCAGGAATATTTGCGAATACTGCATTCAAATCAGCACAATATTCATCTTTCACTACTATGTCACTCATAATTGTACCTCCGTTTTTAAGCTTTCATAAAAATGCTTGTAAATTTCGCGAGGGTATTTTTATATAAAAATTATACTATTTATATAATGATAAGTCAAGGATTGTGCAAACCGCGGGAGATTCTTCACGTTCGTTCAGAATGACATGGCATAACAAAAAGCCCCCGTGAGTACGGAGGCTTTTCTATTAACAAAATCTGTTTCTGCCAGGATTTATATTTGTTTCATAAGGCACGATGTCGTGATATTCCGCTTTGGTTTTCGCTATCGATTCACGGACCGCGTCGATAAGCTCAGGCTCGATGAGAAGGCTCATACCACAGCCTAATTCGCCCTGAATTGCACGGGGTGCAGGAGCGATACGGGACTTTATGCCGTCCTTTTTAAGCAATTCCTGCATCATCATACCCTGTGTGTAGGTTTTGAACAGTATGTAATAATGTAATTTCTTCTGCTCTGCCATTAGTCGAGAAGTTCAACGAATGCCTGGATTCTTGTCTTGAGCTGTTCAGCATCGGAGTCAGCGTAGTCTGTTTCGATACCGAGAACAGGGATGCCTGCTTCCTTGAGAGCCTTTTCAACTGTGTAGCCTTCTACGTCGTAGAGTGTACAGAACTTGAGGTTTACGTCGATAACGCCGTCAACCTTGTATTCCTTTGCAAGGCGAACGATATCGTCAACGCGTTCTGTGTTAGGTGTGAAGCATGCGCAGTGGATGCCCATGTATCTGTCAGCGATAGCCTTGATCATATCGTCGAGGTTATCCTTTGTTTCGTCAACGAGGTTTTCGAAGTAACGTGTGCCTGTGCAAGTTTCTTCACATACAACAGCAGCGCCGCTTGTTTCGATAATCTGATGGAGCTTCCAGTTTGGAATAGCCATTGGTGTACCTGTGAGCATAATTCTCTTTGTGCCTGCAGGGAATACGGAAACGCCGTTCTTGATTCTTTCTTCAAGCTCGTCAGCAAGCTTGTTTGTCATCATTGCGCAGCGCTTTGGATCATCAAAGAATGCAATCTGGGAAACGAGGAGAGCGTCACGGCCGGAAATTGGAATGTTTTCAGCCTTTCTTGCTTCATAAACGCGAGCGAGACCCTTTCTCTTTTCGTTGATTGTGTGGATAGCTTCCTTGAGGTTTTCAGCTGTAATCTTGTTGCCTGTGAAGTCTTCAACAACCTTTACGAATTCCTTGATTTCTTCGCCCCACTTTTCGATGTCCTTTGGACGCTTCATCTGTGGAACGTCCATTACGTGAAGTGGAACGTCCTGAGCGAGGATTTCCCAAGCCTTCTTCTTGCCATCGCAAGTTGTTTCACCAACGTACATATCAGCAATACGGAAGAATGGGCAAGTCTTGCCGAGGCGTGCGCCTACGGAAGCCTTGATGAGAGGACAAGTGCTCTTTGGAAGAACAGCTTCACCGTCCGGAACCCAGAACTGAGAGCCGCCGCAGAGACCTGTTACGATACCGTTAGCAGCGATGATAACTTCGTCAGGAACGTAAACGCAGAATGTACCGAATACCTTCTGGCCGTTCTTCTGTGCTTCGATGAGTTCTGCAGGGCGGATGCCGTGAACGTCAGCAACAACCATATCCCAGAAGCCCATGCCTTCAGGACGGTTTTCCTGAGAGAGATAAACGTCACCAAATGCTGTTGGGAGCACAGCACAAAGCTGGTCGTGTGTTTCGAGGTCCATGCCTAAATCTTCCCACATTTTTCTGTAGTCTGCCATGATATTTTCTCCTTTGTATTTTTCAGGCTTATAGCCAAATTTAACGTTTTTCGTTTGCAATTTCGATAACCGCATTCACTGCCGCGTCAACGTCCTCTTCGGTATTGAAGTGAGAGAAACTGAAGCGGACTGCACCCTGCTCGCCCGTCTGCAGTGCGCTATGCATAAGCGGCGCACAATGAGCGCCCGGGCGGGTTGAGATGCCGTAATCATTATATAATACGTCGCTGACCTGGGAGGAATCAAAATCCCAGATATTTACAGTAACGATAGCACAGCGCTCCTCCTTTGAAAAGTCGCCGTACACCTTTACCCCGTCGACGTCCTTGATTTTATTATAAAAATCCCACATGAGCGCCTGCTCGCGTTTGCGGATATTTTCCATGCCGGTTTCATTTATATAATCGACCGCCGCAGAAAGTCCTGCGATGCCGTGGGCATTGAGTGTGCCGGCTTCAAGCGCTGTCGGCATTTCCTCCGGATGCTTTTTGAGATAGGTCTGCACACCGCTGCCGCCCGAAAGAAGCGGACGCACCCTGACGTTTTTCGCAACCACCATACCGCCCGTGCCCTGTGGGCCAAGCATACCCTTATGGCCTGTGAAGCAGAGGATATCGATGCCCATTTTCTGCACGTCGATTTCGAATACACCTGCAGTCTGGGAGGCATCGACGATGAAAATCACGCCGTGCTTCTTTGCGATTGCACCGATTTTCTCGATATCGTTGAGGTTGCCCGTTAGATTCGAGCCGTGGGTGCAAACGATGGCTTTTGTATTGGATTTTATAGCATTTTCAACGTCGTTGATATTGATATTGCCGAGAAGGTCTGCCTTGACTATCGTGAGTTCACTTCCATTTTCTTCCATTTCATAAAGAGGACGGAGGACGGAATTATGCTCCATCTCGGTTGTGATGACGTGGTCGCCCTTATTGATGACGCCCTTGATGGCGATATTGAGGCTTTGCGTGGAATTGGCTGTAAAGACAATCTGCTCGGGACTTTCGGCATTGAAAAGCTGCGCAAGCTTCATTCGCGCGCCGAAAACCACCATTGTAGCATCGAGGGATGCCTCGTGAGTGCCGCGTCCCGCATTGCCCATGGACGTGAGGGCATTTACAACCGCATCGACGACGCACTGCGGCTTGTGCATTGTTGTTGCCGCGTTATCGAGATAAATCATTTCTTCATCTCCAGCTTTATTTCAGTTTTCTTCGCCGCTGTCAGCGCCGCGCCCAATGCACCTGCGTATCGTGCGAATGGGTGGGTTGCAACCTGACGCTTTGCCTTCTGCGAGAGGATTTCGATAAAATATGGGCTGTCACAAAGTCCGCCTGTCAGCACCATTTCCTTTGCAGGATAGCGGATGGCAAGTGCGGCAACTCGTGCGGCTACAGAGTCGATTACACCTGCGGCAATGTCCTCGCGTGGTCTGCCCGACGCAATGTGGCCGATGACTTCCGATTCGGCAAAGACTGTACACATCGAGCTTATCGAAACGGGATTGCCCTTTGCCGCCATTTCGTAAAGCTGATTCAGACCCGTGCCGAGACGTGTCGCCATAACTTCAACGAATTTGCCTGTGCCGGCGGCACATTTGTCATTCATAAGGAAGTCCTTGACTGTGCCGTCCTCAATCTGAATCATTTTTGTATCCTGACCGCCCACGTCGACGATGAGACCGTCTTTTTTGAAGATGGCCCAGCCGCCTTTGCCATGGCAGGTGATTTCTGTCACAACCTTATTGGCATACTCGACGCAGATGCGGCCATACCCCGTGGCAACGCAGGTCATATCGTCGGCATAACCCTTGGTTTTGAGTAATTCATAAATATTCTGTGAGGTTTCCTGCCCGCTCCAGCCTGTCGGCAAAGTGAAATAATCGACCACCTGATTTTCGTCGATTATCACGGTTTTCGAAGCTGTCGAGCCGATATCTATCCCAACGTAATACTTGCTCATTTTATACTTTTCTCTTTCTTTCATACCTGTCGTATTATCTGTTTTTATCTTATCATATTATTGAGTATTCTTTCATTATTTATTGATATTTTCAATAAATCTATTGATTTTCTATATATTTTATCTATATTATTGATTTCGTCTATAATATCATCGCGCAATTATTTGCAAAGTCAATAA
>JAFYNW010000061.1 GCA_017547995.1 Clostridia bacterium
ACAAAGCCTTGCCTGTGGCTTTTATCCATTCTGACGAAAAAATATCTCGCCCATGAATGTACTATGATTTGGTTTCAGGTCGCTTTTTCTTTTCCGGAAAACCTAATGTACAATTTGCAAAGCACAATGAATAGGAATGGATGGGTTTTATCCGTGCGGGATGTCGACGAGCGCCATCCCCTACGCTTTGTAGGGTACGGCATTTATGACGTACCGCTTTGCTATCATGCTTTCCGAATTATACATTCAAGATTTCCGGGAGTTTGTAAATGAATTGCATCAGAGATGCATGAATTGAAATCATAGATTTCATGAATTGATACTGCGTATCATGAATTGTTTGTTTCACAAACATTAAGGTGTGACTTCGTCACGTTTATTAAATAGCGCCGCAGGCATCTTAATGCACCGCAGGTGCAATTCATGTGCGACGCGCAATTTATGGCGAAGCCAATTCATTTCAAAAAAACATCGTTTTTTTGAAAAAGAGGTGACAGATATGCCACCTCTTTATTAAACCAAGATTACTTACGGAGACCGAGCTTTTCGATGAGTGTTCTGTAACGTTCGATGTCTGTTCTCTGGAGGTATGCGAGGAGCTTACGACGCTGACCAACCATCTTGAGGAGACCACGCTGAGAGTGGTTGTCCTTGTGGTGAACCTTCATGTGTTCTGTGAGTTCGTTGATACGAGCTGTGAGAACTGCTACCTGTACTTCTGGGGAACCTGTGTCGCCTTCGTGAATAGCGTATGCCTTGATAATTTCTGTCTTCTTGTCCTTGAGGATCATAGTGTTTTACACCTTTCTTAAATAAATATTTCCTATGGCGAAGCCCAAAGCCGGTGTGGTCAATCGGCTGCGCACACGGTGAGAATATAATAACATAATTTATGGGAATTGTCAAGAGGAAAATTGCGGAAAAATAAGGGCGGATATCCTCCGCCCCTTTGTGATTTTACAGCTTTTTTGCTCTGTGGAGTTTTGAACGCTTTTCGACGTTGAGGTTATATTTTTCAAGTGACATAAGGAAAAGTGCAAAGCCCTTTTCGTCGCCCTTTTTCAGCTCGATTTCCATCTCGAGAATATCGTCCTCGCCGCCGTTTCTGCCCCACATTTTGCCTGTATCGTGGGAGATTTCCACAGTTGCACCAGGCACGTCAAAGACGTACTTTCTGCGGACGAATTCCATCTTTGCAATGGACACAAGCTGACGCTGACGGATGTTTTCCACAATCTGTGCAAGACGCTCGTTCTTTGCAAAATGGTCGAAAGCCACGTTTATGTCGTCGGTTGCGATTTCCTCTTCCTCACGGACGGCAATGCCATCGATATTGTTGAGCGAACACTTCATTGTGTATACGCTGACACCGTTTTCACCTCTGTTGCGGACGGAGATTTTATTCTGCGAAAGGTATCCATCGGTTGTATCGAGATAATTTGCCGCCATACCCACTGTTTCTTCATTTTCAAGACCGAGGTCGAGAGCGATTTTCGCAAACGTTTCGTAAGAAACAGGTGCATACTTGATTTCAATTTCCATAATGTGACTCCTTTTCAAAGACGTTTTTCCTATACTTTTATAATAAAATCGGGTTGATATTTTGTCAATACTTTGATATAATTTATCTGTAATATAAACTCGGGAGATACAGATATGAAAAACAAGGTTACTGTTACAATCGGCGGTCTTGACTACACAATTCTTGCCGAAGAAAGCGAAGAACATATCAAGCGTGCTGCGGCTCTCGTAGACCGCAAGATGGCAGAGCTCAATGATGCTCCGCTTTCTGCTGTGCAGAAGGCTGTTCTCGCTGCCCTCAACATCGCAGACGATTACTACAAGCATCAGGATTCTATGAGCGAGCTTCGTCAGCAACTTTTGAGAAGATAATATAGCAACTACTTTCCCACAAGCCTGCGCGGCCGCAGGTGTTAGTGTTGTGCATAAAATTATTGAGCCGTCCATATTGGGCGGCTTTTGTTTTGTTGATAAACTGTGTAGGGTGCATTCACGAATGCACCGCGGACGAGCAATGCTCGCCCCTACGTTGTCATTCTGAATGAACGTGAAGAATCTCCCGCGGCTTACACAATCCCGTAGGGAATGGCGTCCCCGACATTCCGCCTTAATAAACGAATACACCAAAAAAGCCACTCGGGTGAGTGGCTTTTATATTTACGCGTCAACGAGATTCTTTTCTTTCCAGCCGCCTTTTTTCCAGCGGAAGATGAAGCATATTGCGCGGAAGACTTCGTCTGTCGCCTGAGCGAGCCATACGCCTGCAAGTCCCATACCCATAACGACACCGAAGATATATGAGAACAATACTGCGACCAGCCACGCGGAAATTACGCCCATCATAACAGGGAATTTGATGTCGCCCGCCGCCTGCAGACAGCGCACGAAGCATATATTGACCGCTCTGCCCTGCTCGAGCACGAGGTCAATCATCATTACGATTTTACCCATTCGCAAAACCTCCGGGTCGGAGGAGAAAAGACCGAAGAAAAAGTCGGAGAAAAGCACGATAATGGTGGAGGCCACGAGAGAGGAAAGCATCGAAGCCTTGAGCGTCTTCCATACGCGCTTGTCGGTTTCCTCAATCTGCCTTGCACCAAGCATGTGGCCAATCATAACCTGAGTTGCCTGCGCGAGAGCCGAGGTGAGAATGTAGGTAATCATGGCAAGCATGGAAACGTAGACCTTGACTGTGATGGTCGTCGTGCCGAAAAGGTTGATAAAGCCCATGATTACAACCTGAGAAAGGCTGTACGCGAAGTTTTCGCCCGCACTTGGCAAGCCGATGCCCAGCTGTTTCTTGAACAAATCCTTTGGGAAAGGCTTGAGGCACTTGAGTGTGATTTTCACGCCGACGTGCTTTCTGAACATATAAATCATAAGCATTACGCCGACGAAACGGCTGACCGTTGTGGAAATCGCAACGCCTGCAACACCGAGTGCAGGAATTGGGCCGACGCCGTTGATGAGAATAACGTTGCCGATGATGTTGAGAATATTCATCACAACGTTTGCCACCATGCTCTGCTTCATAAACTTATTGGAGCGGAGGAGTGCGGCGAAGGTCATGCTCATCGCCTGAAGGAAGATGAATGAGCCTGTGAGGACGATGTAAGTCTTTGCCTCAGGGAGTACTTCGGCAGGGACGCTCATGATTCTGAAAAGCGTGCCGCTGAAAAGGAAGATGATAAGGCTGATTGCCACAGAAATGATAAGATTTACGATGATGGAGAGGGAGTAAATCTGCTCCACCTTATCCTCCTGCTTTGCGCCCTTGTACTGTGTGATGAGGATGATGGATGCTGTGCAAAGCACGTTGAAGGCAAGGACGAGGAAATTGAGAATCTGGTTTGCGTTGCCGACGGCCGCAACGGCTGTTGCCGAATATCTGGAAATCATCATCTGGTCGATATTGCCCATCAGCATCTGGAGAATGAGCTCAACGAAAATCGGCCATGTCAGCGAGAAAAGAAGTCCCGGACGTTTAAGTTTTGCCATAGCGTAGTCCTTTCTTTATAGATGAAAATATTGGTGTGAGTTATATTCGCTTACGCGGGTTGTATTGCTTTGCAGTTATATTTGCGATGCAAGTTATATTGCCATACGGCAGTTAAGGTATCTGCGATGCATTGAATAAGGCGGTACGTCATAAATGCCGTCCCCTACAAATAAAATGATATATTACTGCGGGACGTCGAGGGCGCCGTCCCCTACAAGATTATGTAGGGTGCATTCACGAATGCACCGCGGACGACCAATGGCCGCCCCTACGGTTATATTTTTGTGGTTTTGTTGTAGGGGAGGGTCTCTGTGCCCTCCCGCATATAATATAACCTGCAGAATGCCCTGAAATTTTTAATGCAATATAAATATTATACCCCCGAAGTTTGATTGTGTCAATTATGCGTGGTGCACCAATTTTTTAATGAAAAGTGAATAATCCCCCAAAGCTCTTGCCAAAAATGCCGTGATATTATATAATTTTTGTTAAAAAAATCAGGTACCCGGAGAAATCCTATGAAAAAGAAGATGATAATCTTCCTTTCCGTCCTGTTTTGTGGAATTATTGCATTTTTTGCATTTCAGACTATACTGCGCGAGGTCAATTCACGCTATGCCTTTAACGAAAAGGACAAGGTTGTGGTTTTCGATACACGCGTGGCGTCTGTTATTGCCCGACTCGACAGACAAATGGCAAAGGAAGGCTATAATATAGATAAAAAGACCGTGGGCAGCGGCGAAATCCACGGCGCAGAGCAGCTGATGACTCATAATGGGGTCAATATGCGTCTGCTTGACGTGAAAAACAGCTATTCCCGTCTTGCCGAAAAGGTGGGGACAGAGAGTGGCTATACAGAAAAGCAGGAGGACGTCGTCATCGAATGCCGTTTCATCCTTGTTGAGGACAGAATTGACAGGGCTTTGGGCGGCGGATATTACGCTTACTCGGGCTCGATGCGCAGAAGCGACTGCACGACGTATTTTTACTGCGATGCCGCGGGCAACGTGGTTGACACCGATAAGGAAAAGCTGCAGCGCACAGGGCAAAACTTTGGCGGCAGCCTCGGCAGCCTCATAACGATGGCGTATAATAATTACGTCGCGCAGGTCGACCTGCCAAGTGCCTTTGAAGGCTATGAATAGAATAAACCCCATGGGAAAAATCCCGTGGGGATTTTTTATGGTGCAAGGGCGGGCATTGTAGGGACCGACAAATGAATGATGAATGGTGAAGAATGAAAAATGAATAATTTTGGTATCTGCGATGCATTGATTAAGCGGTACGTCATAAATGCCGTACCCTACAGTTTGTCGACGAGAGCAATGCTCGCTCCTACAATTTAATGACATATAGAGCAGTAACCTGCCCCAATCTGTCCATTTGTGAGGAACGAACACACAAGGGGTCCAGGGGTGTCCCCTCCGGTCGATAGAGGGTCCGGGAGAACGAAAGTCCCGGGGCATCTTTGTTTCTTTTGGGCAAACATAAAGAAATCGTCGAAGACGTCCCTCGATTTATCGAGGCTGAAATCTTTTCTCTTAATATGAGCTTTGCCCTGTAATCAAGACTCAAATCACCTCATCCGTCAACTTCGTTGCCACCTTCTCCTCGAGGGGAAGGCTCAGGCTGAAATGGGTATCAGCCCCTACAGTTTGCAGTGAGGGCATTGCTCGTCCGTTCTATTAAATGCATCGCAGATACCATACCTCTTCACTTTTCACTTTTACTTATAACCTTCTTGCGGGACGCCGAGGGCGTCGTCCCCTACAGTTTGCAGTGGCAAGCAGTCCCCTCCCTGCAATACACAAAAAAGCCACCCGATGGGGTGGCTTTTGCTTGTTAAATTAAAGATTGTTCTTAAGTTCTTCTGCCTTGTCTGTGAGTTCCCACTTTACGCCGAGGTCTTCTCTGCCCATGTGACCGTATGCAGCAAGCTTTCTGTAGATTGGCTTGCGGAGGTCGAGAGTTTCGATGATAGCCTTTGGACGAAGGTCGAATGTCTTTTCAACAGCTGCTGTAATCTTTTCAACAGGAACTGTGTTTGTGCCGAATGTTTCAACCATGATGGAAACAGGCTTTGCGATACCGATAGCGTATGCAAGCTGAACTTCACATCTGCTTGCAAGACCTGCAGCAACGATGTTCTTTGCAA
>JAFYNW010000062.1 GCA_017547995.1 Clostridia bacterium
AAAACGGTGACGTGCTCGTCGGCACACAGATGGTTACAAAGGGGCTCGACTTTGACAACGTAACCCGTGTAGGTGTCCTCGACAGTGATATATCCCTTTATTCGGGAGATTTCCGCGCATCAGCGAGAACCTTCTCTTTGCTTTCGCAGGTTGTGGGCAGAGCGGGACGCAGAAATAAAAAGGGCAGAGCGGTCATCCAGACCTATTCGCCTGAGCATCCGGTTATAAAAGCCGCCGCAAAGCAGGACTATGAGGCATTTTATAACTATGAAATCGGTGTCCGCAATATGCTCGAGCTTCCGCCGTATTGTGATATTTTCCTCTTCACAGTTACGGGTGATGATGAAGTCAAAACGATGAAAGCGGCGCTGAGAGTTTCGGCAACCCTGGAAAAAGCCTTCAAAGAGGCATACAAGGACGTTTACAGCGAAGTACTCGGTCCGGTTGCACCGGGCATTTACAAAATAAACGATAAATACAGATACAATATCTCTTTCAGAGGTAAGGACAATAAAAGAACGAGAGATTTAATCAGCAGTATTCTTATGGGCTTTGCCCAGGACAAGACAAACGGCAAAATTATGCTGACTGCCGAGATAAATCCACTCAACTACTAAGATAATTTTACTTAAAAGGAGAAAAGTAAAATGGGTATCAGAACAATTTATAAGCAGGGTGAAGAAATCCTGACAAAAAAGTGCAGAGAAGTTACAGACTTCGGCCCAAGACTCTGGGCTCTTCTTGATGATATGCACGATACAGTTAAGAAGGCAAGCGGCGCAGGTCTCGCTGCTCCACAGGTTGGCATTATGAGAAGAGTTGCTGTTGTTCTCATCGACGATGGCAGCTTCCTCGAAATCATCAATCCTGAAATCATCCATAGCGAAGGCAAGCAGGAAGACGCAGAAGGCTGCCTCAGCTTCCCAGGCATCTATGGCCTCGTTACAAGACCAAACGTAGTTCAGGTCAAGTATCAGGACAGAAACGGCAAGTGGTTCATGAGAACTGCTGAAGGCTTCACAGCAAGAGCTTTCTGCCATGAAATCGACCATCTTGATGGCGTATGCTTCACACAGCACGTAACACGTTACCTCAAGCCGGAGGAACTCGAATAATGAAAATCGTATTTATGGGCACTCCTGATTTCAGCGTAGGCTGTCTCGATGCCCTCATCAGATCCAAGCATGAGGTTGTTGGCGTTTTCACACGTGAAGACAAGCCAAAGAATCGTGGCATGGCAATGCAGATGCCTCCTGTAAAGGAGCTTGCTATCCAGCATAACATCCCTGTTTTTCAGCCAAAGTCTGTAAAGACAGACGAAAGCTATGAGATTCTCAAGGAGCTCAATGCTGATATCTACGTTGTAGTTGCATACGGCAGAATTCTTCCAAAGAAAGTGCTCGAACTTCCACAGCATGGCTGTATCAACGTACACGCATCTATTCTTCCGAAGTACAGAGGTGCAAGCCCTATTCAGGCTGTTATCGTAAACGGCGAAAAGGAAACAGGTGTTACAATTATGCAGATGAATGAAGGTCTTGATACAGGCGACATTCTTCACGTAAAGAAGACTCCAATTTCCGAAGACGATACAGGCGGCACACTCCACGACAGACTCGCTGTTATGGGTGCTGATGCTCTTATCGAATATCTCGACATTCTTGAAAAGGGCGAAAGAGTTGCAATCCCACAGGATGACGCACTCTCCAACTATGCTCCGCTTATCACAAAGAATGACGGCAAGGTTTCTTTCGAAAATCCTGCAAATAAAATTGCAAACCAGATTATGGGATATGCTCCTTGGCCTGGTACTTTTGCAGATTTGGGCAATACTACTATCAAGTTCTTCGGCGGCTACGTGGTTGAAAACACAGTTGCACACGAAGATTTCGGCGCTATCGATTCTGTTACTGCAGAAGGTATGGTTGTCAAGTGCGCTGTCGGCAAGATTCTCATCAAGGAAATCCAGAAGTCTGGCGGCAAGCGTATGACTCCTGACAGTTTCTTCAGAGGCAGACCGGAGCTTCTCAAGGAACGCTTCAACTAATTTTAATTCCATATAAAAGGAGAAAAAATGGGATACTACGGTATTGATATTTACTATATCATTCTTGTTCTTCCTGCAATTGTCTTTGCAATGTGGGCACAGAGCAGGGTTAACACTACTTTTGCAAAATATTCAAAAGTAGGTGCTATGAGGGGAATCACAGGGGCTATGGCGGCTCAGGCTGTCCTGAGAGCCAACGGTGTTTTCGGTGTAGGTATAGAACACGTATCAGGTAATCTCACAGACCACTATGATCCAAAGGCCAACGTAATCAGGCTTTCGGATTCGGTATTCAGTTCAACTTCGGTTGCCGCTATAGGGGTTGCGGCTCACGAAGCAGGACACGCCGTACAGTATGCGGCAAACTATGGCCCTATCAGAATCAGACAGGCTATCATCCCAATCTCACAGATTGGCTCAAGTCTTTCGATGCCAATGATTCTTATAGGTGTTATTCTCAACAGCAGTATGTTCCTCGATTTAGGCATACTTTTCTTCGGCCTTGCTACTCTTTTCCAGCTTGTAACTCTTCCTGTAGAGTTCAACGCTTCAAAAAGAGCAATGTACGCTCTTGAACAGGGCAACCTGCTCTATGAAGAAGAGCTTGGCGGTGCAAAGAAAACTCTCACAGCGGCGGCCCTCACATACGTTGCGGCTCTCGCTGTTTCAATCGCTCAGTTCATCCGTCTCCTCCTTATTTTCGGCGGTCGCGGCAGGGACAGAGACTAAATATTTCAGTAGGTGTTTATGAAAAATCCGAGAGAAGTTGCCCTCAAAGGGCTTATAAATCTTAGAAGAAACGGCACGTGGCCAGACCTTTTCTTAAAGCAGGAAAGTGCTGATATGTCGCCGGAGGACGGCAGATTGTGCGCAAGTGTACTCTATGGCACTCTTGAAAACATCAATCTCATCGATTTCTATATTTCTTCTTTCAGCAGTATCAAGCTTAAAAAGATTATGCCTCAGGCGCTCGACGTGCTTCGTATGACAGTCTATCAGCTTGTCTGGATGGATAAAATCCCTGACAGCGCGGCTATCAACGAGGGCGTTAAGCTTGCAAAAAAATATGCTTCCTCTGCCTCCGGCTTTGTCAATGCGGTTTCCCGCGCTCTTGCACGAAGCAAGGATAATCTGCCTCAGGTGCCTGACAAGGACTTCGCAGAATATCTTCGCATAAAATACAGCCATCCGCTTTGGTTTATCAAAGAGATGATTGAGCAGATTGGCGAGGCTGAAACAGAAAATCTTCTCATCGAAAACAACAAAACACCTAAAACAACAGCACGTGTAAACACACTCAAATCCAGTCTGGATGACGCTCTCGCAAAGCTTGAAAAAGAGGGTGTGATCGACGTTAAAACAACAGAGCTCAGTGGCGCTATTCTCTTTGAAAACAGCTTCAATCCTGTAAAGTCTAAAACCTTTACTGATGGCCTGATATATGTTCAGGACATAGCAAGTCAGCTCGCAGTAACTGCCCTGGAGCCAAAGAAGGGAGACACAGTCATCGATATGTGTGCATCCCCTGGCGGCAAGAGTCTTATGGCAGCGCAGCTGATGGAAAATAATGGTAAAATCACATCCTGCGATATCCATGAACACAAGATTGCACTCCTCAATGAGAATGCTAAAAAATACGGTGCGACAATTATGTCTGCTCAGCTCAACGATGGCACAGTCTTTAACGAAAGCTTTGCAGATACTGCAGATAAAATCATCTGCGACGTGCCTTGCTCGGGCATGGGTATCATCCGCAAAAAGCCTGACATCCGTTTCAAGAAGGAAGAGGATGCAAAGGAGCTTCCACCAATTCAGCTTGCAATTCTTAAAAATGCATCTCGATACGTCAAGGAAGGCGGCATTATTCTTTATTCCACATGCACAGTGCGCAGGGAAGAAAATGAAGACGTTGTAAAACGCTTCCTTGAATCAAACGACAGCTTTGAGCTGGTCCCATTCTCGCTTCCATTCGGTATCGAGGCTGAAACCGGCTACAAGACACTTTATCCACACAGAGAAGGTTTCGATGGCTTCTTTATTGCTAAGCTAAGGAGAAAAAAATGATTGAAAATAAAGTTTGTATAAAATCACTGACTCTGCCAAAGCTCGAGGAATATCTCGTTTCGCTTGGTGAACAGAAGTTTAGAGCAAAGCAGATTTTCAAATGGCTTAGCCAGAACGTCAAAAGCTTTGAGGAAATGTCAGATATTTCTAAAAAGCTCCGCGAAAAGCTTGCTGAGGTTTCATACATAAACGACGTGAAGATTGTTTCCAAGCAGGTTTCCAAGCTTGACGGTACAATCAAGTATCTTTTCGAGCTGCAGGACGGCAACTGTATCGAAACCGTCCTTATGCAGTATGAACACGGCAACTCCATCTGTATTTCAACTCAGGCAGGCTGTAAAATGGGCTGTGCATTCTGTGCATCCTTTGATAAGGGCAGAACACGTAACCTTACACCTGCAGAAATCTACGACCAGATTCTTTCAGCCCAGTCTGACAGCGGCAGAAAGGTTTCCAATATCGTGCTTATGGGCACAGGCGAGCCACTCGACAACTACGATAACGTTATCGACTTCCTCAACATCATCTCTGATGCAAACGGTGTCAATATCGGTATGCGTCATATCTCGCTTTCAACTTGTGGCCTCGTGCCAAAGATTTACGAGCTTGCAAAGCTCAAACTTCAGCTGACACTCAGCATTTCGCTCCATTGTCCAATCGACGAAATCCGAAGCACAATTATGCCTGTCAACAAGACTTATAACGTCGACAGTCTTATCAAGGCTTGTAAGGAATATTTCAAGACAACAGGCAGACGTATTTCCTTCGAATACGCTATGATTGACGGCAAGACAGACTCCAAGGAATGTGCTGACAAGCTTATTGAATATTTCAAGGGCTTCCCATGCCACGTAAATCTTATTCCGCTTAACCACGTCGAAGGCAGTCCGCTTGAGCCAACTCCTATGAAAAAGGTAAAGCAGTTCCAGAATTATCTTGTAAAGAACGGCATCAATACAACAATCAGACGAAGCCTCGGCGGTGATATTTCTGCATCCTGTGGTCAGCTGAGAAAGAAGCATATTGAGGGGGCATCCAAATAATGAGAGTCTACGGCCTTACAGATATAGGCAAAGCAAGAGCTGTCAATCAGGATTCCTTCGCAATAGAAGTGCTTGAAGATGCCGAAGCGGGTGTGCTTCTGGTATGTGATGGTATGGGCGGTGCAAAAGGCGGTGAAATCGCCAGCTCCATCGCTGTAAAAACCATTATGGACTCGCTCAAACTCAAGCTTAAGCCTAAAATGAATAAGCAGAACATCAGATCTGCAATAGATGACGCCATTAAGTTGGCAAATAAAAATATTATCTCCCACGCTCTCGAGGAGAGAAATCTTCTCGGTATGGGAACAACCTGCGTGTGTGCAGTAGTCTGCGACAATCATATCACAGTTGCAAACGTAGGCGACAGCCGTGCATACGTAGTTGAAAATGAAAAACTCAGACAGGTCTCAGACGACCATTCGCTTGTAAACAATCTTGTCAAGGCAGGGGAGATAACTCCTGAAGAAGCGCTTATGCATCCTAAAAAGAACATTATCACAAGAGCGCTCGGCGTTGACGAAGACGTTTCGGTTGACTATTTCAATGTGGAAATTGATGAGAATATGTATCTTGTTCTCTGCTCCGATGGTCTTACAAATGAAGTAAGCGACATCGAAATCTGCTATGAAGTCGTCAACAGCATCACAGAAAAGGGCGCTTGCGAAGCGTTGAGAGACATTGCCAATAAACGCGGCGGTCATGACAATATCACCGTTGTAGTCGCGGCGTTTTAGGAGGTTTTATGGAAAATTTAATAGGAAAATTTCTTGACAACAGATATGAAATCCTCGACGTAGTCGGTCAGGGCGGTATGTCTGTTGTTTACAGAGCAAAGTGCCACAGACTCAATCGTATGGTGGCGGTAAAGGTGCTCAAGGATGAATTTTCTCGTGATGACGAGTTCAAGAATCGCTTCCAGGATGAATCCCTTTCCGTTGCGATGCTCTCTCATCCTAATATAGTTGCCGTGTATGACGTCTCCAAGGCGGAAGATATGGAATATATCGTTATGGAGCTCATCGACGGCATCACACTCAAAGAATATCTTCAGAAAAAAGGCCATCTGTCCTGGCAGGAAACAGTGTATTTTGCGCTCCAGATTGCAAAAGCATTGCAGCACGCCCACAACAGAGGCATTATACATAGAGATATCAAGCCTCAGAATATTATGGTTTTGCGTGATGGCACAGCAAAGGTAGCCGATTTCGGCATTGCTCATCAGGTTTCCAAGCAGCAGACCTATAATAAGGGCGAGGCAATCGGCTCTGTTCATTATATTTCGCCTGAGCAGGCAAAGGGCAGTCGTATCGATAACCGTGCAGATATCTATTCTCTCGGCGTTGTTATGTACGAAATGCTGACGGGCAGACTTCCGTTTGAAGGCACAACGCCTGTCGACGTAGCAATTCAGCACATCAATTCCGTCCCTCTCAATCCAAGAGATTACATCAAGGATATCCCTGAAGCAATCGAAACAGTAACGATGAAGGCTATGAATCCAAAGCTTTCTGCACGTTATATGAATGCCGACGAGCTTATTGCGGACCTTGACAAAATCAGAAATAATCCACACGTCAAGATTGAAGTTGAGCAGGATATCGTTGAAGAAATCGCTGTTGTTGCTGCAGAAGGTGCAACTCAGAAAATCAACTATCAGTCCGACATCGAAAAGCTTGCAACAAAGAAAAAGCCTGAAAAGGAAAAGCCAAAGACAAAGGCTGTTAAAATAGTGGAAGAGGACGACGATATCGACGATGAGCCGGAAGAAAAGGAAGGCTTCTTCGCAAGATACGGAGGCGCACTCTTCAATATCACAGCTATTCTGCTTTTCGTATTCGGTGCGCTTTATTTCGTAGTGAAGGTGCTCAATCCATTTGCTGATAACGAAGTGGCACTCAAGGCTCCGTCCCTCGTAGGCGAGCTTTATGCTGAGGTTATCAAAAGCGAGGAATACAAAACCTTCGTCATAACCGAAGGAGAAAGTATGTATCACGATACAGTCCCTGCGGGCTATATCATTGAGCAGACACCTAAGGCAGGCAGAACAATTGACGAGGACGAAGAAATCGTTGTTGTCATCAGCCGAGGCTCCAAGACCTCCAATCTTGCTGATTATACGGGCAAGGAATATCGTCAGGTTGAAATCGAGCTCGGTAAGCTTGGTGTTGAATACCGCGAAGAGTGGGAGTTCAATGACGAAGTTGAAAAGAATCTCGTCATTTCCACAACACCGGGTGTCGGTACAAATATTACAGACGATCTTACTGTTGTTATTCTCATCAGCAAGGGTAAGGAGCTCAAGGAAATTGAAATGCCTGACCTCAAGAATTACAGTCAGGAAGACGCGATTGCCGAGCTTCAGAAGCTTAATCTTACAGTAGGATCGGTTACTAAGGTTGACAGCAAGGAGCAGGACGGTGTGGTTATCTTCCAGTCCATTCCTGCAAAGTCAAAGGTTATGGAAGAAACTGTTGTCGACCTCCAGATAAGCAGAAACGTGGCACCAAGAAAGGTTGCTAAGATTATCACTCTGCCTGTTACAAACTATGGCAACGACTTCCTCCTCAGCGTTTACGTAAACGGAGAGCTTCAGTATGATTCGATGCACAGCTCTATCGAAGGTACAGTAGAAGTTCCGCTCGTTGCATACGAAGGCTATAACAGAGTCAAGGTAATGGTAAGTGGTAATACAGTATTAAATGAGGATATGATGTTCTAATGACAAGACGAACAGAAGGTAGAATTCTTAAAGGTATCGGTGGCTTTTATTACGTGCTCACGGAAGGTGAGGTAATCGAAAGCAAGGCAGGCGGAAGACTTCGTAAAAAGGAGTTTTCTCCTGTTGCCGGAGACCGTGTAACTTTGGAAATAAATGAAAATAACGAGGGCTATATCCTCGAGATATTGCCAAGAAAGAATTATTTTATCAGACCGCCTATCGCGAATATTGATAAGATTTTCATTGCGGCAACTCAGGCACCGCCTGTGACAGACGCTTATCTGCTTGACAAAATCTCGGTTATCGCACTCTATCAGAACGTAGAGCCTGTTTTCGTTTTCACGAAAAACGATATTCACAACAGTGAAGAAATGCGTGGAATTTACGAAAAATGCGGTTTCAAGACGATTTCCTGCAGTGCCGTTACAAAGGAAGGCTGTGATGAAATCAGAGAGCTGACAAAAAACTCAGTTTCCGTCTTCACAGGCAATTCAGGTGTCGGCAAATCAAGCATTCTCAATGCTGTTTTCAGTGATATTGAGCTTGAAGTAGGCTCTATCAGCGAAAAAATCAGCCGAGGCAAGAATACAACCCGCACAACAGAGCTTTTCGTCCTCGACGAAGGCAGACTCGTTGCGGATACTCCGGGCTTCTCGTCATTCGACCTTACACGAATGCATAAAATCGATAAGGATTATCTTATGCATATCTTCCCGGAAATCGAGCCATATTGGGATAAATGCCGTTTCAACGGCTGCACACATCGCAAGGAGCCTGATTGTGCAGTAAAGCAGGCTATCGAAGATGGCATTATCAGCAAGTCCAGATATGAAAGCTATCTCAAGCTTTATGAAGAGCTTGCGGCACTCAAGGAGTGGGAATAATGAAGGTGCTCATAATCGCGTCATCTCCTGAAAAGGATATCGATTACGTCGCAGATATCTGCAAAAATAATGAGGATATCTACGTAATCTGTGCTGATGGCGGAATTGAGAAGGCTGAAAAGCTCGGCATAAAGGTACATTTACATATCGGCGATTTCGATTCATCGGACTCAGCGGCGCATTGTGATATCATCCGACATCCTTGTGAAAAGGACTGGACTGATACAGAGTCGTGTATATATAAGGCTATCGAGCTTGGCGCACGTGAGATATATCTCACAGGTGTGCTTGGGGGCAGGGCAGACCATATGATGTCAAATATTATCGGTTTGCTTAATCCTGATTTTGGAAAAGCAAAGATTTATGCCTGCGACAGCCACAACATCATTACAAAGCTTGAAAGCGGAGAATATACAATGCCGGATGGCTTTAAGTATATGAGCGTTGTGCCGCTTGATGAAACTATCGAAGGAGTTACACTTGAGGGTGTCAAGTATCCACTCGACAAAGCCACAATGTATCGTTATAAAAGCCTCGGCATCAGCAACGAGATTACGGCAGATAAGGCGATTATTCATATTGACAAGGGCAGAGGTTTGCTGATTTTTTCAAAAGACGCAAGATAGGAGAAGAATTATGAAGGTTTATGTTGTAAGACACGCTGAGCCTGATTACACAAAGGCTGAAGCACTCGGCTTCTGGGGTGTAGGCTTAAACTTTGCTCCATTAGCTCAGCAGGGTATCGACAAAGCTAAAGAAACAGCGTGCGATTCCCGTCTTAAAAATGCACAGATAATCATTTCATCTCCTTATACAAGAGCCTTGCAGACGGCGCAGATTATTTCTCAGCATACGGGTATCGACGTTGAAGTTGAAGTCGGGATGCATGAATGGCTTCCTGATACGTCTGCCGA
>JAFYNW010000063.1 GCA_017547995.1 Clostridia bacterium
CCTGCTGCCGACCTTATAAAGAAAATCACCGAAGCCACAGGCAAAAAGTTTGAGCTTGTAGACGGCTATTGGATAGGCAAAACCGAGCGGAGCGAGGCAGGGGGAGTGAAGACTATCGTCATAGGCGGCGAGACCTTTTCAGGAGGTGAAATCCGAAGTATTTTCGCCCTTAATTCAACAAACTTCACCATTACTTACGACGATGGTGATTTCGTTTTTACAACGACAGGCTACGGCCATTGCGTTGGAATGAGCCAGTATGGAGCAAAGGCGATGGCGCTTGAGGGCGCGAAATACACAGATATACTTTCCCATTATTATACAGATACAAAACTTTTGCAAATGCAATAATTTTTGTATAAGCATCGTCATTTCTGGGCAAAATGGTTGCAGAGGTGATGAAAAACTTATGGAAAACAAAAATAACAGCGAAAAGCTTTCGGCTTTTGTGGAGGGAAAAGGGTTTTACATAACCCTTGCCGTGTGCCTTTGCATCATTGGCGTGTCCGGTTATGTACTGTTTTTTACTCCCGATGCCCAGCCGGTCTATGAGGTCGAAATGCCCACTTACTCTGACAAAAGTCAGGCGGCAGGGGCGAATATCCCCGACGTATCGGTGGATATCGCAGATGAAGAGCCGACAATTGCCCCAAAGGAAGAAAGGGAAGTGTCTTCCTCCGTAAAGGTGAGCGAGAAATCCACACAAGCTGCAACGGAAGCCGAGCCTGAAATCTATATTCCTCCTGTGATTGGCAAGGTGTCCCGAAGCTTCTCGATGGGCGAGCTTGTGTATGACAAGACGATGGGGGATTACCGCACCCACAACGGAGTCGACATCGAGTGCGAGGCAGGGGCGCAGGTGTCCTGCTTCGGTGATGGGGTAATCGAGAAGGTCTATAACGATGAATTATACGGCAACTGCGTTGTCATCAGCCATAATGACGGCATAGTCAGCGTATACAAGGGGCTCGACCGCGGCATTACCCTCACAGAGGGCAGGGAAATCAAGGCAGGCGACGTCATCGGTGCCTGCGGAAACACCAATATTATGGAGAGTGAGCAGGAAAGCCATATCCATTTTGAAGTTATGAAGGACGGCGAGTACGTCGACCCTCTCGCCATGATTAAATAGCAGAAAAGCCACTCACACGAGTGGCTTTAATTTTTTGAAAATAGTGTAGGGGCGACCATCGGTCGTCTGAAAAACGTAGGGATCGACGTCCTCGGCGGTCCGAAAAAATAAAGGGGAAACCTGTCGAGCGCACAGCGGATAAGATTTACTGCAAGGAGAGTCTTGCTTGAGAGCCTTATTGACATAAGGCGGCCCCCGGCGGCTCATTTTGTGTATTTACCCCATTGAACAGGTTCAACGGGGACCCCAAGGGGATTAAATAGGCACGCGGACACTCGTCCGCGGGTCGGGCATTCGCCCTCCTGGGAGTTAGCCGCAAACTGGTCCACGCAGTTTGATCACGGGACCTAGGGGGACACCCCCAGGACCCCCTTGTGTGTTCGTTCCTCACAAATGGACAGGTTGGGGAAGATTACTGCTCGATATGTTAATAATACATAACGAAAGCCTTATAGTAGGGGATGATGCCAACATTGTACCGCAGGACATATATTTATTCATTTCATATTGCATATTGCAAAGGTTTGAGATATAATCTAATCATACGGACTTAAACAAGGAGTAATCGATATGGATATGAATATTGCAGGCCGCGGAAACGTCTTCCCAGGCTCGTATAAGAATATTAAAATCAGCGGCAGAGCAAGTGCTGTGGGTGCTTTCACCTGCGATGAGCTCAACGTTTCGGGCAAGTTTGAAGGCAAGAGCGGCGTGTGCAACGTGATTATAAAGGTGTCGGGCTCGGCATATTTTGAGTCGGGACTCAAGGCGGCAAACGCTGATATTTCAGGCTCACTCAAGTGCGACAAGGACGTGGAAATCACAGGCAATACAAGCGTCCTCGGCAGCCTCAGCGTAGCATCTCTCAAGGCGGATAACGTAAGCGTGCGCGGCAGTCTCAAGACAGAAAAGGACGTGACTGCAGACAAAATCGACGTCAACGGCCTTATCTACTGCGCAGGCAGTATTACCGCAAATGAGCTTAAAATCAGCATCGAAGGCGGCGCTAAAATCAATATCGGTGCGCTTAAGTGCGGCAAAATCCATATCGCGCCTGAATATCTGCCAAAGAATATGACTCACAGACACGAGGCAGGCGTTATCACAATCGGTGATATCGAGGGCGATGAAATCTACCTTGAAAACGTCATCGCAAACTCCGTCAGGGGCAAAAAGGTTACAATCGGCGAAGGCTGTGAAATCAAAAATATTGAAATGGAATAAAATCAAAATGGCAGGGGCAAAAGGCTTCTGCCATTATTTATAAAATGTCGCATTACGCGCGACCATACAAAGCACCATATCATTTATAATAAAAACATCAGAAGAAAGGAGATTTATTATGTACGGCGCAATTTTAGGTGATATTATCGGCAGTCCTTACGAATTCGACCACAACAACATCAAGACAAAGGACTTTCCGCTTTTTTCAAAGCATTCACAGTTTACAGACGATACTGTGCTCACTCTTGCCATAGCCGAGGCGGTTATGCAATTCGATATGGAGGAGGGCTTTGATACCCTCGCAACTCTTGCAGAGGCATCCATGCGCAAGTGGGGCAAGAAATATCCTCACGCAGGCTACGGCATCCGCTTTGCAAACTGGCTCTTCCTCGATGGACGCGAGCCATACAACAGCCTTGGCAACGGCTCGGCAATGCGCGTTTCGCCAGTTGCGTGGGCATTTGACGATATCGATACAGTACGTAAGGCGGCGGTTGCCGTCACAATCCCAACCCATAATCATCCCGAAGGGGTGAAGGGGGCGGAGGCTACTGCGTCTGCCATCTTCCTTGCACGAAAGGGACGTAGCAAGGCGGAAATCAAGGAGTATATCGAGAAGGAATTCGGATATGATTTATCACGCACCTGCGATGAAATCCGTCCGGCTTACCGCCACGATGAAACCTGTATGCGCACTGTGCCCGAGGCTATAACAGCCTTTCTCGAAGGCGAAAGCTTCGAGGACGTAATCCGCACAGCCGTCTCTCTCGGTGGTGACAGCGATACGCTGACAGCTATCGCAGGCAGTATTGCCGAAGGCTTCTATGGCATCAGCGATGAGCTTAAAAGCCAAGCGATTGACCGCCTCGATGGTCCGCTCAGAATAGTGCTCTGCAAGTTTGAGGTGGAAATGATGACACTTGCAGACTGCGGTGGAATAAGCCCTGATATTTTGGAAGATATAATCTTTTAAGTCGGATTCAACGTCATAAAGGGCGCAATATCTCTGATACTTGCATAAACCACGGGGAAATGCTATAATAGAGGCATAAATAATCCAGGAGAAATATTATGAAAAACTTCAAGAAGCCATCCGATTATATGTATCTTTCAGCGGCGGCATTCTA
>JAFYNW010000064.1 GCA_017547995.1 Clostridia bacterium
TCTTGCATTTGTGCCTGAGCCTGTATTCGTCACAAGCACACCCTTGTTGACCGTCACAGTCAGCGAATAAATGCCGCTTTCAGTCAATTCATCGATAAAAGTCAGCACACTGTTTCCGTTGACTCGCACGAAAGCCGTACCACTGACCATAAAATCACGGCCCAGCATCTGCGCCTTGCGATAGCCCCACTTGACCTGACTGCCCTCGGCGAAAACAAGGGCAGCCGAGCCTTTGATTTCACTGATACAGCAATCCTCAAGGAAAATGCCGCTGCCGTAGACTCTCGTGACGTAGCTTTCACCCGCTGCACCGAGAGCGCACTTGCTTACGCGGACTCTTGTGCTTCTGTACACGTCGAGAGAGCTTTCGTAATATTCACTGCACACAAGCTTGAGCCTGTTGAGATTGATTTTCACAGTGCAGTCGGTGATTTTCACGCCGCCCTCAACTCGCGTGAAGCCCTCGGGCGTAGTCTGATTATTATCATAGCCGTTGATGGTAATCGAGCCGCCTCCATAAAAGCCTTCCAGCCTGATGGTATTTGCCGTCGCGCCCGTAAGATTGATTACGTAATTCTTCTCTACACACTTGGGAATACCCGCGATAACGCCGTCAAGGGCATCTGCCGAGCAGGAATAACTGACAGTTTCATCCTTATACCCCACAAGAGCGCCGAGACGCTCGTTAAGAATATCGTAGGTCACAACGCTTTCAGGCATAACGTAGCCGTTGAAAATAGCGTTGGTAAGGTCCTTCTCGCGGAATGTAAAACGAATCGTGTGATTCTGCGTGTTGTCGATGTCGATAGGCTGGCTGAGTCTGTAAATCTTATAAAGCCTTACGATGCTCTTTGTGACGTAAAGGCCGATTTCACGCAGAGTGAAGCTTTCCGCGGCGCTCGCCATATTGAGCAAGCCGTAATAAACCGTCTCGCCGTCCTTTGTTTCACTTGACATTGTGAGATACATCTCGTGGTTGTTGAGATATTCATAGCTGAGGGGCGTTTCGCCCGAGCCTGCGGCAATTCGTGTAATCTCAACCTTCTCGCCGCTCGTCACGCATTGTGCATCGAGAGTGATGCCGTAATCGGTGAGTGTTCCTGTAATTTTCATATTAACCTCCTGTTTCAATTTCCATATCCATAGTGCAGAGCATTTCCTTTCGTTTCATGAGCACAGTATCAAGGCTGCTGCTTGCTTCAAACTCCACGTCGAGATGGAAGGGCAATGCGTTTCTTATCTGTGCAAGAAGCTGACGGAATGAGCCAAACTGTCCATCCTCGCTGACAGAAATCGACACTGTACGACCGTTTTCGACAATTTTCTCCATAATATTCGGTCTGTATGCCCTGATAAGGCTTCGTATAGTATCAACAGTCTGCGTCCTCATAAGGCCGAGCTTGGCTAAGATTGCGCTTCTGCGCTCGTCAATCGTGCCGTAGGACGAAAGACCCAGGTCCTTCTCCCATCTTTCAAGGGCGCCCTGCGCCTTGTTTGCCGTAAGATTATTAAAAGCCACCTCCATCACGTCGTAAAGCCTGCCAATCTCGTTGGAAACCGCCTTGAGAATGGCATCCACCTCATAGATATCGGTGAAATACTGAGGCAGAGCATTTTTCAATTCAACCTTCATCGCCATCCCCCTTTAAGAAACGTAAAGACTGCCCATAACTGGATACTGCCCCGGCGAAAGGGTGAATGACACCTTGACGTTGTCAACGGAAAGGCTGTTGACGTCGCTGATGCCCTCAAGGTCGAGAATCATATTCCTGATTTTGCTTACGCTGATGAAGGCAGGGGTGTCGGCGTCCCTGAAAGTGGCGTAATACTTATCCATCGCCTCCTGAATATAAGGCTTGACGCTCTCCGTCGTGTAGCCCGTCATTACGTTTACGTCGACCGACATATTGAGCTGACGCTTTGTTGCCCAGCTGACCGTCACGTTTGCACCAATCGGGCGGTTTTCCTCGATATAGGCGGCAATATTGCCGAGAAGAGCTTCGTCCGCGCTGTCGGAAATGATATACACGCCCACACCGCCGTTTGTTTTCTTCGCAATATGCACAGCGCGTACTTCGCTGAAGCTTTTCGCCCAGCGGATGTAATGGGCCTCGTTACCCGAGGATGCCTGATTTTTAATAAGGGCAAGTGTACGGCTTCGCAAAGCCTCGTCATCCTCATCCTCATTTCGCTCAA
>JAFYNW010000065.1 GCA_017547995.1 Clostridia bacterium
AAGTGAGGAAGAGCATGGAAAGTTCGGCAAACCACCAGTCGCCCAATGGGACGATATGGCCGATAAGCTGACCGATGACAGGCATTTCTGTGAGGGCTGTATGAATATCTTCAAAGATTGTGATGCCGAACTTGCCCGACCAAGGCACGATGCCAAGCACCATAATCACGAAGGAAAGTGCGAAAATGAAGAGGATGAGCTTCTGCTGTTTTGTAAGCACGGCATTTTCGCTCACGTTGGAGGAATATGCCATAAAATGCTTCTCGTTTTCGGCCTTATGGTCATAGACAATGGACTTTTTAGGGTCAGCCTTGACCTTTTTTGCATAATTCATAACGAAAACGCTGCCGAAAGCAACCGAAATCACGAGAATGATAAGACGGAGCACAAGGCCGTCACCGATGGAAATATCGGCAAAGCCTGATGCGATGCCCGTTGCGAATGGGTTTACAGTCGAGCCGAGTGTGCCGAGGCCTGCGCCCAGTGCGACCACGTAGACGCCCACGACAGAGTCATAGCCCATTGCGATAAAGACAGGGATGAGGATGAGGTAGAATGCCATTGTTTCTTCCCACATACCGAAGGTTGTGCCACCCAAAGCGAAAAGACACATAAGCACAGGAATGAGCAGATGCTCCTTGCCCGAAAGCTTGCGGATTACCGACTTGATACCCACGTCGATAGCGCCCGAGGACATCACAACTGCGATGTAACCGCCCATGACGAGAATGTAGGTGGATATGTCAATGGCTTCCATAAAGCCTGTGACCGGTGCGATAAGCACGTCCCAGATGCCCTGCGGATTTTTTTCGGCCGCAGTATACGTGCCGGCGATAGGCTGAAGCTTTTCAGCAGTCGGGTCGACGTATTCATAAGCGCCTGCAGGGACAATCCACGTCATCACAGCTACAAGGGCAATAATTGCAAAAAGGGTTGTGTAGCTGGTTGGCATTTTCAATTTTTTCATAGGCATTACCTCCTTATAGCCAGTTGTCCATATATTGTAATTATACTATAAATAAACGGCAGATTTCAATAAAAACTTGCGGAAAAGGATAAAAAAATACCACTCATAAGAGTGGTATTTTTATTTAATGACGATTATTCTTCTTCGTCGTCCTTACGCTTGAGCATTGTGCCTGCTGCGATAGCGCCGAGACCTGTGAGGCAGAAGCCGATGCCTGTCACGCCGCCTGTCTTTGGAAGGTCGATGAGTGGGATATCCTCTTCTTCGATTTCTTCTTCCTCAACCGGATCTTCAGAAGGTGCGAGAGGAACTGGTGGTTCTTCAAGCTCTTCTTCAGGTTCTTCTGGTTCTTCAGGTGGGTTTACAGGTGGTTCGTATGGATCTTCTTCCGGTTCTTCAGGTACGTATGGTGGAACGTATGTGTTTGTTACAGAAAGGCTTACCTTGATATTATCTTCTGTCATCACAGCGTTTTCGCCGTAGGATGCAGTGTAGTTATCAACCGGTCTTTCAACTGCCTTGTATTCGCCGAGAGCGTCTACGATGATAGTCTGGGAGCCAGCGCCTGTGATGTAAACTGTATCAACAAGTACGTCACCGTTTTCTGTTACGAGGTATACGTCGATAGCAACTTCGCCTGCGTAAACGTTGCCGCTGTATGTCTTTGTGACTGTGATAGTCTTCTTTGGCTCGAAGTAGTTGTTGAATGCAACAACAGAGCCTTCTGCCATATCAACGAGACCGCTTGTTTCAAGGCCTTCAGCATCGTTTACGTAAGTTACGTCTGCGCCGCCGTTGTTTGTTTCAGCAACTTCATAAACTGCGTCTGCAGGGAGGTCGGAAATCACGATGCTTTCGCCTGCCTTGAGAGAGAATGTGTAGCCAACTACAACACCGTTTACTTCAACAGGTGTGAGGCTTTCGTTATCCACGAGGATAACTTCGTCAGCGTTTCTCTTTGTTGGGTCATTCTTGGATTCAAGACGTCTTACTGCTTCTTCAGCTGTTGCCACTGCTTCTGCAGCTGCTGTAAGCTCGTTTTCAGCATTTTCAAGTGCTGCAAGAGCTTCTTCACTGCCGTTTTCAGCCGCGAGAGCCTTTGCACTTTCGAGTGCAGACACAGCTTTCGCAATTGGTGTAGCCTGAGCTTCAGTTACTTCTGTAAGCTTTGTCTGAGCCTCTGTTACAGCGTCATTCTTGACAGCTACGTCTGCAGCTGCTTCAATGATTGCTGCTTCGAGTTCAGGGATGGAATCCTTGAGTGCATTGTATTCAGCAAGCTTTGTCTGATACTCTTCATACTTGTTGTATGCATCGAGCTGAGCTGCGTATGTTTCGTATGCTGCGAGCTTTTCAGCGTATACGAGCATATCTTCGTCATACTTAGCCTTGTCGATATCGTACTGTGCAAGGGCTGCTTCGTATGCTTCCTGTTCAGCCGCTGCATAGTATGCTTCAAATACTGCGAGGTCTGCTTCATACTGTTCTACGAGAGCCTGATGAGCGTTCTGTGCTGCTTCGAATTCAGCCATAGCTGTTTCATAAGCCTCAAGAGCCGCCGCATAAGCTTCAAGAGCCGCATTTACAGCTTCTTCATCTGCGCCTTCTTCAACAGTTGGTTCTTCAGGAAGAACTGGAGCTGTG
>JAFYNW010000066.1 GCA_017547995.1 Clostridia bacterium
CAAGCAGACTGACTGCCGACTGCATCACAGCCTTTACCTTTGGTGTTGCCATTTTGGAAAGATATACCGCAGTCATAAAGCCAATCGGTACACCGATGATAATCGCGCCTACTGTGCCGTAAATACTTGTAAGAATAAATGGCAGAATGCCGTATTTCGGCTCGGATGCGGTGGATGCCCATTCTTTGCCGAAGAGGAAGTCGAAGAGGCCAATTTCGCGGATTGCAGGGATGCCTGAAATAACCAGATAAACTGTAATCAACAGTACACAGCCGACAGTAATCATACCGAGCAGGAGAAAAATGCCGTGAATAACGTTTTCCATAGTCTGTGTTCTGTTTCTTTTGCAGAATTCAGTCTTCTGACTAAGCTCATTATCTGCATCACGCAGTATTTTTTTGAATTTTCTAGTTTCTTGAGTTGTCATATTATATTCCTCACAACAGAGCAGCGGCGGTCTTTATTCCGACCGTCGCGTCTGCAATATTTCTTAGTTAGCGGAAACCACACCTGCTGCTGCGATGATTTCGTTTGCGTCAGCGGAAGTGATGTATTCGAAGAACTTCTGAGCAGCGTCGCTGAGCTTTGCATCGCTCTTTGTTACCAACACGAATGGACGCTGAACAACGTAGCTGCCGTCCTTGATGTTTTCTTCTGTTGCTTCAACACCGTCAACTGCGAGAGCCTTTACGCTGTCCTTAACAGAAGCAACGGAAGCGTAGCCGATTGCACCAGGATTCTGTGCAACTGTTGTGATAACGTCACCTGTGGATGTGAGTTCCTGACGATACTTGCAAGCATCTTCTGTATCTGTGATGGATTCAAAGCCGTCACGTGTGCCGGAGCCTGCTTCACGGCCGATGAGAACGATTTCTGCATCGTTGCCGCCGACTTCGGACCAGTTTGTGATTTCACCTGTGTAAATCTTTGCGATAGTTTCCACGCTGAGGTCGCTTACCGGATTTTCAGGGTTAACGATAACTGCGATACCGTCGTAAGCCAATACTGTGCCAGTAAGACCTGCAGCCTTTTCTTCGTCCTTGAGATCACGGGAGGAAAGACCGATGTCACAGCGACCTTCCTGAACAGCCTTGATGCCGGAGCCAGAGCCTGTTGGGTTGTAAGTGAAGCTGATTTTTGTCTTGCTCTGGAATGCTTCGCCCAAAGCGCCGATTACCTTTTCCATGGATGTGGAGCCATCTGTTGCCACAGATTCTTCTGTCTTGCTGCATCCTGCGAACATTGAGATTGCCATTACCGCAACCATCATCATACTGATAAACTTTTTCATTGTTATGTCTCCTTCTGACATTTCGTTTTTTGTTTTTCCTTATTACAATTACTATTTTAAGACTCCAATGTAAAATCCGAAATACAACTAATGTGAAATCTAAGTAAAATAAAAAGACCGCACAGCCGACTTACAGCCAGTTGTGTGGTCTTTATATTTTATTTATAACGTATCTTCCGGGGCCTTATTGCACATTATATCCGCCTACGTCGTTGCCAAGGTCGCAGGTGTATTTCCATTCGATATTGTCGCCGTCTTTAAGCTGATAACGAGAGCATCCGTAGTTTGGGAACCATCCGTTGACTGAATACATCCAGCCGGAAAGTTCACCCACGTCGAACTCATAGAGATTTCCGATGCCTTCAATATAAGCGCTGTTGTAAATCGGCGTATTCATATATTCCATATGAATGCCCTGCTGCTTACAGGTACGCATAAGTATATTGAAAACACTTTCGCCTTCATAGAAGGTGACGCTTACCGGCTTGAGAAGCCATCCATCTTCAGGCACAAGGCTTTTCTTGTTTTCGTCGCAGAAATCCATATTATCCAGGATTGTACTGCATGAAATCGAAATTGTGCAGGTGTATTTATTGGTGCCGATTGTAATGTCCTGAGGCTCGACAGGCTTTGGCTTTCCTTCAGGGACAGGGTCTGTAAGATACTTGTCCATAGTTGCCTGAGTTGCCTTTTCCTCCGCCGCGGTTGTTGTTTCAGTTGGTGATTCAGTCGGCATTTCGGTTGGCGTTTCAGTTGGAGTTTCTTTAGTCGGAGTTTGAGCTTCGGTTTCGGCAGCTGTGATTTTCTCTGTCATTTCAGTCGGCTTTTACGCTTCGGTTACAGCTTCAGCTGAAGTTATTATGGCTTCGTTTTTTGTTTCCGACATACCTGCTTCCCAGCCTCTTGCCCCCGGAGCATCACCGCCATACCAGAATGCAAAGGCGAGAAGGGCAATCAACACCACCGTCACCATCAGTTTATTTTTATACTTTTCCATAGCTTCCTCTTATATAAGGTCATTCTGCACCAGCATATTATAGAGCATCTGTACGATTTCCGAGCGGAGGATGTTTTCAAGCGGCCTGATTTCAAGGTCGGAATTATTGAGAATGTCCTCGCTGTAGCAGAATGCCACAGTCTTTTTTGCCCAGTCGTGCACGAAAATATAATCACTAAAGCCTGCGAGAAGGTCGAAGGCTTCACTGTCGGTAAGCTCCGTATTCATACCGCAAAGCTTTGCCGCACGTGCAACCATTGCAGATGCTTCCTGTCTTGTAATCGTGCCCATCGGGTCAAAGCTATTTTCGCCCTTGCCGTTGACGATACCGTAGCTGTAGGCTGTACCGATATAACCGCTGTACCACTTGCCGTCTTCAACGTCTGCAAATGCATTTACGTACTTTGGCTCAAGACCGAGCGCACGGACTACGATAGCCGCAAACTCACTTCGTGACATTGTGGCATCAGGGTCGAACGTGCCGTCTCCTCTGCCTGTGATAATGCCATAGGATGCAAGGCTTTCGATTGCCTTTTTGTTTGCATGGTCTGCAACGTCATCGAAGGTCATACCCGGATTTTTAAGTTCATTCTTCGTGACGTCCTTGTGCATCACAGGCTTTGTGTTTTTAATTGTGATTTTAACGTCCGACATATCGTAAAGGCTTGGTAATCCCTTTGTCATTCTGTTGTATGCCGCCATAGCATAAAATGCCTGCTCTGTTGCCATAAGGTTTGCCCCCTGACCTTTGATATGCTCAAAGCTTCCGTCTGCAAGACGATGCGCAAGGAGGGCATCAAGGACGTTTTTGCCGTTTTTTACAAAACGGGAATCGTTGATATCAATACCAAGAGTTGAAAAAGCAACGAGAATCTGCGCTTCACTTTCGGCAGTTTCTTCACCATAAGTTGCAAAGCCGCCGTTTTCGAGCTGAGTTTTTTCAAGGAAAGTGAGAGCCTTTGCGATAGCGTCAGCCACCTTTGGCTGGGATTTATAATTTGCAAGTGCAGTCAGCGCCATGCCCGTGATATCGCTGTCGCCATCACCCTTGCTTGTGAGATTCCATCCGCCGTCGGCAAGCTGATTATTTATAATTTCATCCACGTATTGCTGGCGAATTGATGACGGATAGTTTGCACTGTCGAGAGCAATAAGCGCCCATACGGGGCCGTTTATGCCCTGCCATACTGTCTTATCGGAATCTTCAAGCGGTGCAAGAAGATTATAACCTGCCGCATTTGACGGGTTGGCACCGATAGCAGTGAGTGCGAGAATCACACGGCTGTACTCTGTGTACTTTTTAGTATGAAGCACACCATCGCATTTTTCGATATATTCAAGCACCCGTGCATAATATCCATCCCAATATTCCTGCGGAATATTATAGCCATAACGTGAAAGGCCGATGACAGCCCATTCCCCGCCTATCGAGCCCACCGAAGGCTTTGTGACGTTTTCAGCTATATATTTTGCCGTACTGTCGATATCTACTGCATAAGATGCAGGGATTATCGATATAAAGACCGCCAAGACAAGCATAAAGCTGATGATTTTTTTCATATTTTCCTCCTTTTTCTCACTCCCTGAAATTGCGGCAAAAGCGACTCCACCAGCACGCAGAGCCGCTTTCCCTTTGAGAGAGCTGTATTTACTTATCTGGAGAGTAAGTATTTATTTTGTAAGCCAGCGCATAAGAATTGTTGCAGCTTCTGCACGGCTTGCGTCGGAAACAGGTGCAAGACCTGTGTCACGGCCTGTGATAAGACCTTCGGAAACTGCCCACTTAACTGCATCAAGTGCCCAGAGGCTTACGTCATCACCATCGGCAAACTTTGAAAGGTCTGCTTCTGCTGTGACGCTGACGCCCTTGAGCTTAGCATAGTTTGCAAGCATAAGAGCAAACTGTTCACGTGTGATATCGTCGTTTGCGCCGAAAGTACCGTCTGTATAGCCGGAGATAATCTTGTTTTCATACGCCCACTTTACTGCATCAGCATACCATTCATCACCATTTACGTCGCTGAATGGATTTTCTCCCTTTACATCAGGAGCACCTACAAGTCTGTAAAGTGTTGTCACCATCATGCCGCGGCTGAAGGTCATATCAGGAGAGAACTTATCTTCTGCTGTACCTGTCATGATTTCCTTTTCAAATACGAAGCTGACAGCATCAGTTGCCCAGTGATTTTCGATATCTGTAAATGGAAGTTCCTTTGCCTTGAGAAGAGCGGCATATTTATTTTCCGCAGCAACAAGCTCGTCATAATTTTCGACGAGATTCTTCTGTGAATCAGAAAGCGCATCGTAAGCCGCGCGTGTTTCTTCGATTGCATCCTTGCTGCCAAGTGTTACGTTGCCGATGGCAGAAATAAGCTCTTCAACCATATCAACTGCATTCTTGACCGGAGTTACAACGCTTGAGCCATTGTAATATGGGTCACCAATATCCGCACCATACTGACAAGTATACTGCCATCTGATAACGTCACCGTCTGCAATTTCAAACTGAGATGCACCCTGATCGATGAAGATATCGTTGTGTGTAATCATCCAGCCTGAGCCGATGCCTGCATCGAATTCACCGAAGGAATCATAGTCAATTCCACCCACTGTGAAATTGCCGATAGCGGAAAGATAGAAGCCTTCCTTTGTTGTGCCATTGTAAGATGCAGTCATATCCTTCGCGTAGAGAAGTCGGAGCGTTACGTCTGCGATTGTATCGCCTTCAACATAAGGCACCTTTGTCTTTGCGATGATTGTGCCGAGTGGATTTGGATAAGTTACACCACGTTCACCTTCCACGCGCTTGCCATTGTCTTCAAAGCTGATATAGACGTAGCCTTCGATTTCCGCCGGGTCAAGACCGAAGTTATCACCTGCAGGTGGAAGAACAGGTGTGGAAGCCTGCTCAACTGTGAGAGTAATTGTGTGAGAAACCTCGAACTCACCATCACTTACTGTAAAGACAAGCTGATATTCGCCTGTTTCTTCAGGTGTGATTGTGAAGTATGTCTGTGCGAGAGTTTCTTCGCCGAACTTATAGGTAAGCTCGTTGCCTTCAGCATCTTCGAAGACAGTTTCAAGATTGATGGCAAAAGTCTTACCAAGTGTGATTGTTGCTTCTGTCTGTGCACCAGACTTTACGAATGGAGCTGTATTTGCAGATGCCATACCGCCAAGCTCAATTGTGATTTCAGGGAGCACACTGCGTGTATGGAACGTTGTTTCGCTTCCTCGTGTTGCACATCCGTTGTCAGGGATATTTCTGTGGCTGTCGCCGCCGTCAGCAAAGGTTGTAAGACCGATAACGCCTGTTGCGATACAGCCATCAGAGAGTGTGAAGCTTGTTTCTTCTGTATCTTCAGGAATTGTTACTTCAATATAGTTTGCATCTACAGAGAACTGATACTGTGCGCCTGCACCGTTTACTCGCTGACCATTCCAGATGAAGGACATATGGGACGAGCTGTCACCGTCTGTATTTCCACGATAGCCAGGATTATAGTTACCCGCCATCTTTGGAACAGGCTGATGGAGACCGTCAACGTATACTCTTATTTTGTCACCCTTTGCGAAAGGCTGATCAGGATTTGTTACGTTTACAAGACGTACTGTCACCTTATCACCGCGTACAATCTGATATGCAACGCCGTTTGCTGTTGTTACACGGATGATATTGTTGCCCGATGCGATTGGAGCTGTATATGCGCCTTCTTCTGCAGTAAGCACTGTCCAGCTTGCGCCCTTATCGTTGGAAACCGCAACTTCTGTGATTGTGTCGTTTGCTACTGTTGGGCTGAGCTTGATTTCGCCCTTGTTGCCTGTGAAGTAGAGTGTATCGAATTCAGCGTCCCATGCCTTTGGTGTGGAATTTTCGTAAACTATGCTTCCCTGACTTGCCATGCCAGCAATGCCGAAGTTTACAGATGGAGTTGTGCCGCCTACTGTTACAACGATGAGAGCTGTTCTTGCAGGGTCAGATGCACCGAAGATGCCGTTATGCTCGCTGTTGCCGCCGCTGATCTGGATTGCATCGTAAGACACTTCGATAACGGCTGTACCTTCCTTGAGTGCTGTTACTGTCATCCAGTCGCCATCATTTGTCGACTTGGACTTCTTTTCTGTGAGAGAAATTACGTCTTCGCCCGAAATGATATTGAAGTGGAAATCAGGTGTAATCTGGTGGTTTTCTGTCTGAGTCTTGATGATTTCCCAGATACGATATGCCTTGAGTGTGTATGAAGAACCAACACTCGCAAGCTTGAGATGATTCTGTCCGTTGACGTTCACAACAACGCTGTCGTCACCAACTCTGTTTGCTTCAACAGAATAATCAACTCTTGTATCAGGTGTTGCATCATTTTCAGAATACGTTACCGTCATATTCTTGTAGTTCCATGCGCACCAGCCGGCCTTTGTGATGTAGCCTTCCATTTCTGTGCGCCACACAAGATTCTTGTCTGCTGTGGCTGTGAAATAGAAAGTGCTTGTTCCGTCACCATTGTCCACTTCTGCTGCAGCTACGTATTCTGTGAAGCTGTAATACTGATTATAATAATAGAGATATGCCTTTGCACCATTTGGCACTGTGATAGTCTTAGGATTATTGTAATTTACCTTGATTGTGACTTCACCATTTACAGGAGCCTCTGTAACGGACGTTGCCGCATAAACACTTGTGTTTTTTGGAGTTGCTGTAAAAGTATATTCCTTGTCCGCTGCAAGAAGGAACGTATTATCCTTGCCTGCCGCTGTGTGACCATCGTATGTCGCCTTAACTGTTGCCTCAATTTCATTATCGGGGTAATCGACAGCACCGACGTTTACTTCGCGGAACGTTACTGTGCCTTCGTTTACAGCCTCAACCGCCATACCGCGTCCATTCTGATCACGGACGCTGATGATTTCTACGTTTTCTGGATAGATTACAATATAAACACCGTCTTCAGCCTCTGCAGAAAGAG
>JAFYNW010000067.1 GCA_017547995.1 Clostridia bacterium
CGCGAGCATACCGCCCATACTGTGTCCCACGATGAAAATATTGTTTTTATCGATGCGGTTGTCACTTTCAAGAAGCTTCTTCGCAAGAATTGCATCCTCGATTACCTCTTCCCTGACTGTAATGCCGCCTTTTACGGTCATTCTGAAGCCGTATTTATACGGGCGCTTATCGTAGCGGACCGAGGCTATGCCGTGCTTTGCAAGACCTTCGGCAAGGTCGCGGAAAGGCGTCAGCTTGCCTACCTTTTCGTCCATATTGGATGAGCCTGAGCCGTGGACAAAAACGACGGCAGGGACTGGATTTGCAAGATTATCAGGCAGAGTAAGTCTGCCGTCAAGAGGATATTTTGTGCCTTTGCCTATTGTGATTTTTTCGCTCGTCATAATATCCCTCCTTTAACATTTAACCTAATTGTTAATTATAGTATACCACTATTCCCCTGCGTTGTCAAGGCATACAAAAAGCGTCCCCCGTAAAGAGGACGCTTTGATTTTGCGTATTTTAGTTTTCTGTCATGAAGCGAGCCATAAGGTTTGCTGTTGTTTCGAGCTGCTTGATGCCAACCTGTTCTTCGTTTGTATGTACCTTTGTCATACCACAAGCGATGATGATGCAATCATATCCCTTATAGCAGAAGTGGTTGCCGTCGCCTGCGCCAGGGAGTGTGAAATCCCATGGCTCGATGCCGAGGTCTCTGTAATACTGCATCATTCTGCTGTAAAGCTTTGTATCCTTGTCGAGCCAGAGTGGTGGGAGTGTGAGCTCTGTCTTGACTTCGATTTCGCCGCCGAACTTTTCAGCCGCTGCCTTGCAGATATCGACAACGTCCTGAGTCATCTTTTCTGTCTTTGGAATATCGAATGCTCTTACGTTAGCAAGAAGCTTTGCTTCGCCAGGGATGAAGGAAGACATATCAACCTCGGCATTTACACCGTGGATATTGATTGTTGTTTCGTCTTCAAACTTACCTACAGGGATATTTGCAATAGCTTCAGCCATCATCTTGAGGGCATTGATGCCTTCTTCAGGATTTCTGATGATGTGAGCCTGCTTGCCCTTGAACGTTACTTCGATATTGTTGGAGCCGCGGCCTGCAGCTGCGATTACGCCAGGGTCACCTGCCGCGTCAACAGAGATGATTTCCTTGCAGTGAAGCTTGGAATAATCAAAGAGCTTTGCGCCGTACATACCCTTTTCTTCATTTGCTGTGAAGTACATATATACGTCCTTGATTGGAAGACCCATATCCTTGACTGCCTTGTATGCTTCGATGATGGATGCGATACCAGCCTTGTCGTCTGCACCGAGAATTGTGTCGCCCGAGGAATAAACGTAGCCGTCACGTACAACAGGCTCAATGTTGCCTTCGTGGGCAACTGTATCGATATGGGCATTGAGGCAGATTGGCTCACCTTCCATATTGCCCTTGAAGTATGCCATGACGTTGCCGCCTTCCTTGCCGATTGTATAGAGACACTTGTCGTAATAAACTTCGTCTGCGCCCATTTCTGTAAGGTATTTTACAAGATAGTCACACATATTTGCTTCTTCAAACGTGACAGACTTGACTCTTACCATTTCGCAGAAATGATTTATCATGCGTTCTGTGTTGATGTTGAAATTGATCATAAGGATGTCCTCCCTGTTATATTTAATATACTATAATCGTATCAGTGTTCAGGTCCTGTGTCAACAATTTGTTGCAATTTATTTTACAAATGCTGTTATTGACACAAAATATTTTTAATGGTATACTGTTTGTGTATACAGATATTTCGCGGGGAAGTTTTCCTCGTTTTTTAATATTACTCAAAAGAGGTAAAGATGTCACACGTTTCATTTGCACAACTTAATATATCGGAAGAAATGCTGACTGCAGTTTCTTCCATGGGATTCTATGAGGCGACGCC
>JAFYNW010000068.1 GCA_017547995.1 Clostridia bacterium
CCCTGTCAGGGTGAACGGTCTCATTCTCGGTGTGCCGCAGACCATGACTTATTTTGAGAAAATCGAGGAGCGTATCATCAGCTTCGTAACCAACAATTCCAACATTCCTGCCGACGTGATGAAGCGGCTGATGACCATGAACGGACAGCTTCTCAACGATATCGGCAGTATAGTAAGTGGTGAAATGGCGGTGGATATCGGCCTTATCGACTGTGTAGGCAGCCTGAAGGACGCACTTTCCGCACTCCATGAGATGATTGAGGAGGCGAGAAAATGATTCACAGAAATATGCCCTTCAATGCCGATTTGTTCAACAGCTTTCCCATTCCGTTCTACGTTCCGCGTAATGAAATACCCAGAGAGTTCCGTGAGAACGCATACGGAGAGCTGGCAATGTCTGTAATTTATGCCGACGAGCTTCGGCTTTACAGTATGCCCTTTATTTTCTAGCATAATTGCCCGGTGAAGAGTGTCACCGGGCTTTTCTTTTGAGTGCCACTTTGTGACACTTTCAGAGACGATTATGCATAATTACTACTAAAATGGTATAATATTCATAAAATATACGGCTACATAAAATAGAACAACTGTTCTGAAAAATATCGAAAATCAGGGAAAATTTACAAAATTTGTCACAAAAAATATGGCAAAAAGTTAAAAAAAGACTTGCATTTTACTTTTATTAATATTATAATATAACTATCGAAGTGGCACTAAGTGGAAGTAAATGCCCGAAAGTAGAAAAATTACGCAGAAAGGGGTGTAGGCATGAAAGGTACATACGAGCATAACGTTGACGCCAAGGGGCGCCTTTTTATACCTACAAAGCTGCGTGACGAGCTTGGCGAAACCTTCGTTATGACAAAGGGTCTTGACGGATGCCTCGCTCTCTACTCCCAGAAAAACTGGGCGGTCATGGAAGAAAAAATCGCTTCCCTCCCTTCATCCAAATCGAGAAGCCTTCAGCGTTACTTCTTCTCAAACGCTATGGACTGTGAGCCTGACAGTCAGGGCAGAGTTGTCATCCCTCAGGTGCTGAGAGAATTCGCAGGCATCACAAAGGCGGTCGTCGTAATCGGTATCGTCGACAAGGCAGAAATCTGGGATGCAGAAAAGTGGCGTCAGTACAATGAGTCCATCGACGAAGAAGACGTTCTCAAGAGTATGGAGGAACTTGGTATCTAATGGAATTCAAACATATTTCGATTATGCCCGACGAATGTATGGAGGGCCTCAACATCAAGCCTGACGGAAAGTACGTCGACGCAACAACAGGCGGCGGCGGTCACTCTCTCCTCATCGCACAGCGTCTTACAACAGGTCATCTCTATTGCTTCGACAGAGACGACGACGCTCTTGCGGCTGCAGGCGAAAGACTCAAAGAGCACAAAGACAAAATCACGTTTATCAAAAGCAACTTTGCTTATATGAAGGACAAGCTTAGCGAAATCGGCGTTATGGGTGTCGACGGCATTCTCTTCGACCTTGGCGTTTCGTCCTATCAGCTGGACAATGCAGAGCGCGGCTTTTCATATATGGCAGACGCTCCTCTCGATATGAGAATGGACAAGACTCAGCCAAAGAGCGCTTATGAGGTTGTCAATACGTATCCTCTCGAGGAGCTTACACGAATCTTCTTTGAATACGGCGAAGAACGTTATTCAAAGCGAATTGCAGAAAACATTGTAAGACACAGAGAAAACAAAAACATCGAAACAACTCTGGAGCTCGTTGATATCATCAAGCAGGCTATGCCGGCTGCCGCAAAGAAGGAAAAGCAGCATCCTGCAAAGCGAGTTTTCCAGGCAATCAGAATAGAAGTAAATGATGAACTTTCTTCGGTTGAAGAAGCTGTAAAGCACGGTATTGATATTCTCAATCCTGAAGGCAGAATCGCTATCATGTCCTTCCACTCGCTGGAAGACAGAATAGTAAAACTCAAGTTCCAGGAATGTGCAAGTCCTTGCACCTGTCCTAAGAGCTTCCCTGTATGTGTATGCGGCAAGGTGCCTACAGTAAAGGTAATCACAAAAAAGGTCGTTACAGCCAACGAAGAAGAGCTTGAATATAATCCACGCGCACGAAGCGCAAAACTCAGAGTGGCAGAAAAATTATAAGGAGCAGTAATGGAAAAAACAGTTCGTACAAACAGAAAGGCAGGGCAGATGAGCCTTGCTGCGAAAATTGAATATATTCTCGTCGGATTGTGCGTTTTTGCCGTTCTGATGTTTATAGTTTCCAATTACGTTGAGCTTTCCCAGCTTTCGACAGAAAACTCCCGTCTCAAGGACGAACTTGCACAGCTTGTTGATATGGAAAAGACACTCAATGCAAAGCAGGAACAGATTTTCAATCTTGAGGAAATTGAAAACAAGGCGAAGAACGACCTTGGTATGATCAAGATGGACAAGAGCCAAATTTGTTATATTGAGCTTCAGAGCCCTGACAAGCTGAGCACAGCAAGTGCAGGTGAAGA
>JAFYNW010000069.1 GCA_017547995.1 Clostridia bacterium
CGGACTTCCTCACCTGACACAAAAAGCTGCTTGCTCTCTGTGTCCAGCTCCATATCACCGCTGGAAAGTGCGTTTTTCTTCACAGCACCTGCCATATCGCCAAGATACATATAACGGCGAAGCTGTGACTTGACTCTCGCCACAAGCTCGCTCGGGTTGAATGGCTTGGTGACGTAATCGTCAGCACCCATGGAAAGCCCCAGGATTTTGTCCGAATCCTCCGACTTTGCCGAAAGCATAATAATCGGCAGATTACGGCTTTCGCGGATTTTCATTGTGGCCGAAAGTCCGTCAAGCCTCGGCATCATAATATCGAGAATGATAAGACGGATATCACTGCGTCCTGACAGAATATCGAGCGCCTCCATACCATCGTGGGCACAGAGGGCAGATATATTTTCGTGCTCAAGCATTGTGGCAACAGCACGGGCAATTTCCCTGTCGTCATCGACGACGAGAACGGTTGGTTTTTGCATTCGTATGCCTCCTTTCACAACATAGCTATATTGTAAAGCATTATTCTTAAAATGGATATGATATATTTCTTACGATTTTCTTACGTTGTAAGGGAATGAATTGATATTTGCGTAGGGGACGGCGCCCTCGACGTCCCGCTTAACAGTCCCCTGCATCTGATTTTTCTTACGTTATATAATAAGACTCCGCTGAAATCAAAAAGGTTGCAAAAAAGAGAGAGCGTTATGCTCTCTCTTTTATTATTACGTTGTTGGGGCGACCATTGGTCGTCCGCGGAACAGACAAATATGTATGTAGGGACAAATCACGATTTGTCCGCGGGACATTCGTGAATGTCCCCTACACAAAAGGTAGTTTATTGATTACTTACAAAGTCTTACGATGATGTCAGCGAACATCTTACCGGAAACCATAAGTTCTTCGATAACTGCGCTTTCGTCAGGACCGTGCATATTGTTTTCTGTGCCAGGCATGGAGCAGCCGAATGCAACGCCGCCTTCGATGTTGTGAACGTATGTGCCGCCGCCGATAGCTACGCAGTAGCCTTCGTTGCCTGTGTATTCTTCGTAAGCGCCGTTGAGCACCTTGATGAATTCGGATTCAGCAGGTGTGTGGTGTGGCTTACGCATTGTTGTTGTGTTGAGCTCGATGCCGATTTCGTTCATCTTTGCGTTGACAATCTTGGACATATTGTCTTCGTTAGCGCAGATTGGTGTACGGGAGTCAATCTTACCTGTGAGACCTGTTGTTGTGTATTCGAGAATACCGAGGTTGAGTGTGAGAGGGCCGGAAAGCTCGTCTTCCTGCTTTACGCCAAGAGCAGCGCCGAGGTAGTCGCCGTGTGGGATGAGAGCGGAAAGACCCTTGATAACACCAAAGCCCTTGCTTTCAGCCATAGGCATCTTGGAAACAACAGCGAGGGAAGCTGTGATGGAGTTTACGCCGAGGTGAGGTGTGGAAGCGTGTGCGCTCTGACCAACAACGTCAACGCGAACGAGGCCGTTTTCTTCGGAAACTGTAAACTTGACGTCAGCGATGTCGAGATACTTTTCTACTTCTTCCTTAGCCATGCCTTCGATTACAAAGTAGCATTCCTGGCAAACGATGTTGCCTGCTGTGCCGCCCTTGATTTCGATAACACGTGGAAGAGCTGTTTCTTCTTCAAACTTAGCTGTGAGAGTTGGACCGAAGCCACCCTTTTCGATGTTAGTAACAGGGAAGGAGGAGTCTGGGGAGAAGCTCATTGGAGGATAAGCTTCCTTCTGGCAGTAGTAAGCAAGGTCCTGGCTGCCTGTTTCTTCAGCTGTGCCGAGGATGATTCTTGCGTTCTTAGAAAGCTCGATGCCGAGGTCCTTGATAGCCTTGAGTGCCCAGAGGGAAACAACTGCAGGACCCTTGTCGTCAGCTGTGCCGCGGCCGTAGATTCTGTCGCCCTTTACAACAGGTGCGTA
>JAFYNW010000070.1 GCA_017547995.1 Clostridia bacterium
CGAGCTTGAAAAGTCCCTTGAAGATTCTGTCCGCAGGGCAGACCGTCTTCTCGACCAGACAGCCGACAAGATGCGTGACCTCTGTGTCTTCACAGAAGACGAGGTTTCGGCCCTCAGCAAGTATCAGCGTGAGGACCTGACTCGTGAAACAGGGGAAATCTATCATAAAATCGTAACAGAGCAGGGCGACCTGCCTACAACAAAAATATCTGCCGACAAGAAGATGAAGGCAGCGGCCGAAAAGGTCAAGGAAATGCTTCGCACACGAGTCACTTCCTATTCCGCCCTTGCAATTTTCGGCATAGCACTCGTCCTCGTCATTCTTTTCAATCTGCCGGGTCTTATCTATTACAGCGGCAGTGAAAACGGCGGCGGACTCTGGAATACAATCGTCATCGCGCTGGTTGAGTTTGCCATCATCGTGGCAGCCGGCTTTATCTCGCTGTATTGGCAGCAGAGCGAGCTTATCATGCTCATCACACGCTATAACGTGCTGATGAAGAATGCGTTTGCCCGTCTTATCGCAAGTGCATCCGATTATTCCACCTACCTCAGCGACATCGCATCCCATTCGAGAGGTCATTCCTATCTTGACCTTTCGGGCAGAAAAAAGCACAAGGCAGACAACAAAAACGCCGTCAAATACAAGCACATCAAGGCTATCAATATTCTCCTTGCAAAGCTCCGCACGTGGGCGAATGCATACCATCTGAGAATCGACCTTGATAACGTGGACCTTGACGAAAACGTTTCTGTCGACGTTTCAATTCCGCCTGCAAAGAGCAATATGTACACATTTGAAACAGGCAATTCATATCAGATTTCGGTGAACAATTCGGGCGTAAAGATTTATTCCCCATTTGAATTCGTCGAAAAGCTGGAAATTATAAGAGAGGAGCTTTATGATGACGGAAATTAATAATCTGCTTATTCCGGTTATAACTGTCGTTGTGCTCACTCTTATCGAGAATTGTGTCAACGCAGGCAAGGGCAGACGCGCCCGTCAGGCGCTCATCCCTGTTATCGCAATAGTATTTGCTATTGTGGCAATGGTTTTCGGCTATATTTACTTTGATGAAATTGAAGAAATCGTAAAGCAGCTCTATGAGCAGCAGAAGAGAGCCGAGCTTCTCGGTATCGAGATTTTCGCTGTCAACGCTGTTATTTTCGCCGCTTTCGTGCTGCTGAAAATCATTATCACACCTATAATCACTTCAATCTGGAGCGACAACGACCTTATCGAAATGACCTCGGTCAATTTCTATGCATACGACGAGCAGTATGACGAATGGTTCCTTATGCATAAATGGGTCGGCTTCAAAAGATTCCTCGAGGCTGTCGTCATCGGTGCGGTAATCGCCGTGGGCGGCTATCTCGGCCTTACGTGGTATCTTGGCAGAGAGTCCTTTGTCTGGACTCTTGCCTTCCCGGTCTGCGCACTTATCGTCATCAATGAAATCTATAACTTTCTCAATGGTCAGACCAAGGAAGAATGGGAGCACAGCATTCTCGGTGACAACGCAGACGCAAGACGCGTAAGCAATTACTACAAGGTACGTGAAGTGCTTGAAAAAATCCTGCCTGAGCCTCTTCTTTCGGCTCACACAGGTATGGAATACGGCGGCAAGCAGACTCCTGCCGACCTTGTCGAGGACCTCTCTAAATCGGAAGACAAGATTGACAGAGTCACAGCCGAATATTTCACAATCGACGACCGTTATATGGAAGCCGATATCGACTGCGTGCAGGCTACCCTTCAGCTTATGAAGCGTAACAACGTGGTCTTCCTCAATCCATTCTACCGCGATATGAGCCTCTATATCACTCTTCCGCTGACAAATGCTCTGCTTTCGGGCAGAAAGGTTGTTGTCATCACAGGCAGAAAGAGTAACAGCGAGGACGTACGCAGCTGGCTTGAAGAAACCCTCAGTGAATACAGCCACATGCGCTCACTCTGGCGCGTAGGTCTGCTTTCAAACAACGAGCCTGAGTGCGAAGTGGGTGTAATCTCCTTCCCTCAGCTTTACGATAACGCAGTCATCAACGCAAACCGCGAGTTTTTCAGAGAAACCGACTTCGTCCTTATGATTGAGCCATCCCTCATCGTAAATACAGGTCAGGTTGCCCTCTCCATCATCGCTCAGGAAATGCAGCATTCGGGTGTCAAGCCTGTCTACTGCATCTGCGACAGAAATGCTCAGGGCATCGTCGATACAATGTCCCATCTCCTCAGAAGTGAGTTTACAAACGTTGTTGCTCCTCCTGTGCCAAGATGCCTCTACACAGGTATGTCCTGGGATGCAGACGGCGACTTTATGCGTCAGAGCCTCTTCGACAAGCAGACAAAGTATCTTGGCAACGGTGTTGAGCTTGCGGCAATCGCAGTTAAAAACCAGATTCCTCAGGTTTCATGGTACTGTGAAACAAAGGCGCCGTTGCGCGATATCAAGTGGCTTGCAGGACAGCATCATCCTACAATCTGCCGCTATATGAATCAGCCAAGCCAGCAGAAGAGCCTTTATGAAAAAATCAACTTCGTGCCAAGCCTCTGGAGCACACCAAAGAGCAAGGAGCAGTTTATCATCGCAGAAGACGAATTCTGCAATATGTTCAACACACTCCGCGCCTTCCTCTCCCGCGGCGAAAGTCAGTCCTTCGTAAACGTCTTCTCTGAAAACTATCTGCTCCGCGACTATATGCGCTGCAACAAGCAGATGTTTATGGCAGACCCTAACGCAATCCCATCCATCGTGCCTGACTATGCTAAAACAGAGCGAAATACTCTCATCAAGCTCATTCTTCTCATGGCTCTCCGCCCTGTGACAGACGCGGAAATCATCGAAGAATTCCATCTCGTCGGCATCGAAACGGATGACCCGTTTGAAACTCTCACAAAGATGCTGAAGAAGTATACTTTCGCTGATAATTCTGTATTCACAGTACAGAGCATCCGCTCGGAGGTTGACGCTCTCACAACAATGTCAACCTGCCAGTATACAATCAGCAAGGAAGCCTTCGAGGATAATTTTGCAGACTCTCTCAAGAATGCATACTTCATCCTTGAAGACGAAAAGCACGGCGAAGGCTATATCGACTCCAAGCTTTTCAGCCACGTGACACAGACTATCCTTCCGGGTCAGTTTGTAACCTACGATGGCAAGTATTATCTTGTAAAGCACGTTTCCCCACAGAGCGGCGTTGTTTTAAGACGTGCGTCCGACCTTTACGACGGCAGAAAGTATTACCGTCAGGTCCGCTCTTACCATATCGATGAGGACTATAAGGGCGAAATCCTTTCTGTCCGCAACGTTATGGACGTGGAAATCGCCTTTGTTCAGCACGATTTCGACGTTACAACAACAGGCTATCTTGAAATGCAGGATAACCACGACCTCCGCTCGGCTCGTCTTATCGACTTTACACAGGACCCACTTGCCGAAAACTACACAAGAAAATATCATAACAAGACTGTATTGCGCATTAAATTGCCTGATACAAACGATAACATCAGATTTACAATCTGTCTGCTCATGAGCGAAATGTTCCGCAGTATTTTCCCTGACGGACATCAGTATCTGGCTGTTATGACAAAGCGCCCTGACGATATCGAAGGTATGCTCAACTATATGGTATACCCTGTTTCGGGCGGTATTGAGGATGATTATATCTATATCGTCGAAGACAGTGATATCGACCTGGGCCTTATGGAAGCTGTCGAAAGAAATCTCATGAAGATTATGGAAACAGTTGCAGACTTCCTCGACTGGCACTTTGAAAAGATGCGTGAAACTGCAGCCAAGGACCCTGTTCCTCTCTCCATCAACTATACAAGAGAGAAGGAAGAGGAAAAGAAGCGTTCGCTTTTCGGCCGTCTTGCACAGCGTATCCGCAAGATTATCGGCATAAAGGACGAAGAGGAAGAAAAGCCTGAAGCTCCTGCAAAGCCTGAAGAAGCTCCTGTGAAGGAAGCCCCTTCCGAAGAAAAGCCAAAGGAAGAAAATCCTGAATACACTCTCACAGAAGAGGAAGCAGAAAGCGAAGAAAAGGCTCCTGTCATCGAAAAGACAGAGGACGAAGGCGAAGGCGATACAGTCCTTGAAACAGAAGGCGAAAAGGAAGCGGATAAGGAAAAACCTGAGGAAGCAGAGCCTGTATACGAAGAGGAAACAGCCCTCACAGAAGACGAGGATGACCCTGAAATCGTCCACGTAGACGGTACAGACATCTTCGATACAGAAGGCCTCCCTGAAGACAACGACCTTCTCGAAGAGCAGTTCAAGCTTATCGGCATCACACCTATCGAAAAGTCCCGTTACCAGAAGGAATGTTACCTCAAGTTCGGCTTTGAAGAAATCGACGGCCGTCTCCGTGTTGAAGACGTACGTCAGTACCTCAGAGTCCGCGGCTGGAGCGACAATTCCCTTACAAAGGCAAGAAAGCGTGACGTTCTTGCCAAGAATAACCTTGATATCAAGGCAGTCAACCACTGTGACTTCTGCTCGCTCCCACTTTCGGGCGTAAGCTACGAAGTGCTCAACGACGGCAGAGTACGATGCAACGACTGCTCGGCAACGGCTATCTCCACAGTTGAAGAGTTCAGAAAGCTCTTCTATCAGGCTCTTGAAATGATGGAAGCCTTCTACGGCATCCGTTACAGAGTGCCAATAAGAGTTGCCATGGCAGACGCACGTACAGTTGCCAAGGGTGCAGGCGCAGTCTTCAAGCCTACAACAGGCGTTGCAGGCAGAGTGCTCGGTTTTGCACAGATGAAGCGCGGCAAATACAGCCTGCTCATCGAAAACGGCAGCCCACGTCTTGCGGCAACAGACACAATGGTTCACGAAATGACTCACATCTGGCAGTATCTCAACTGGGATAACAACACAGTGCTCCGCACGTACGGCATGGGTTGCCCTGAATGTACGGCAATCGCACGCGGCATCGTATACGAAGGTATGGCGATGTGGTCTGCTATCCAGTATCTCTACCAGATTGGCGAAACCTACTATGCTTCACAGCAGGAGGCTATCGCCCTCAGAAGAAACGACATCTACGGTGTCGGCTTCAAGCTTTATTGCGAGCAGTATCCTCTTATCAGGGATTCTGCCATTATCCAATACTCTCCGTTCACGTCCTTCCCTACAATCGACCCTGAAAAGGTCAAGGCGATTGTCAAGGCAAGCTGTACGGAAGACGTATGTAAGTGTTAAGGAAAGGAGGACACAGTATGCCACTTGAAAAGTATAATATCGTTATAACAAAGCTCAACGCTATCCGCGATGCGATCAACAAGGCACAGGCTGAAATCGACGCCATCAATGCCGACCGCGAAGGCGATTTGCCTTCAAGAATCGTAAAGCTGGAAGAGCAGCTTGAGAAAATTGATGAGTATATGCTCAAGATAAAGGCCTTTCAGGACCTTGCCAAGCGCAATATGAAAAGCCTCAACGTGCAGACCATCGATGCTCCTCCGGGGTATCGAGTCAATCTCAACCGCCTGAGAAACTGGGCGATGATGATTGACCCTACCTCCTCCGACGACCCTTACGCACAGCGAATCTACGTTACAGCCCGTTGTGACGAATTCTTCCTCGAAAAGAAGAAGAAGGAGTTTACAAAGAAGCTGGAACAGCTTAAAAATGACAGAGAAACAGGGGCAACAGAGGCCATCCGTCAGCTCGAGCTTACTATTGATGAAAACGAAGCCAAGCTGAGCGCCTTCGCAGACAGTGTGGAAATGGCCGACCTTGCTCAGGCTGTCGTAAACCGCAACAAGCTTTTCTGGAATGAAACAGCACCAAGTGAGTTTGCCAACGTCATAGTTTCGGCAGGCAGCACAGCGCCGGGAGCATACGCTCTTCCTCTTCCTTTCGGCGAAAGACAGAAGGAAAAGCTCAAGGAACTTATGGGCAAGTTTTACGATGACGTAAACGGCAGAGTGCTCATTCCGTTCGAGCTTGAAAGCGAAAAGGAATTCATCCTCAATATCACCTGCACAGCCTCCCGCTCAAAGCAGCTTGACAAGGGTTTGCAGAACTTTATACTCAATCAGATTAACGGAAGCGAAGCAGGCCTGCGCAAGGTGTTTGTGCTCGATGGTATGCGATATAATTCCGCATCCATCGGCTCGCTCAAGCAGCTTGAGGATTCCTTCGCCCTCGGTCAGATTCCAAGAAACCCTGAGCAGATGACAAATCTTCTTGAAAAGATGGTTTCCGACCTGACAGACACAGACGACCTTATCGAAATGTGCGATTCAGTGGTTGAATATAACCGCACAGCCGAAAAGGGCAAGAAGCTTCCGCTGACAACAGTCGTACTCTACGGCTGGCCTAACTCCTTCTCCACAAGAGATAAGGAGCTTCTCAGCCGTATCATGACAAACTACGAGCGCTATGGCTATTCCTTCATCACAGTAGGCTACGTGACGAATGAAAAGCAGAAGGTCACACTTTCAATGCCTGAGTACGCTCTCAGCAATGCCGTAAGTATTTCAATGCTCCGCAAGGAAACAAAAATCTCCTTCGGCGAAGAAAATGAATACCGCTTTACGTGGTATGCATTGGGTGAAAACCTACCTGAAAGCTATGGCGAAACGCTCAGAGCACATAAGATTACAAAGGATGCCATCGGCAACGAATATCCAAAGCGTTATCCGCTCAATGAATCGTGGCAGAAATATGCCCGTCACTATAAGAAGCTGGAGCTTCCTGTCGGTATCGACGGAAAGGACAAGGAACACACTATCTCCTTCGAAAATGAAAACTTCGCCGCATACCTTATGGGTGCTTCCCGCTCAGGTAAGTCGACACTCATCCACACAATCATTGCAGGTCTCGTGAGAAATTATCACCCTGACAATCTGGAATTGTGGCTTGCCGACTTCAAGCAGCTTGAATTCAAGCGTTATATCAAGCATTGTCCACCGCACGTAAAGTACGTGCTGCTCGATGAATCGACAGAATTGGTCTATGACCTTGTCGACAAGCTGACAGAGGAAATGCTTGAAAGACAGAAGATTTTCGCCATCAAGGGCGTGCAGAGAATCGACCAGATTGACCCGCTGACGCTGTCAAAGCCAATGCCAATCATCTTCGTCATTCTTGACGAATTCTCGATTATGTCCCAGTCGATTGCCGAATCTTCGGTATATAAACTTAGACTGCAGAATATTCTCGCAAAGGGCGCGGCACTCGGTATCCGCTTCATCTTTGCAAGCCAGACTTTCACGACAGGTGTCGGAGGTCTTACATCCACAGCACGCGCACAGATTCAGCAGAGAATCGCAATGAAGGCGTCCAAGGAAGAAATCAGCGAAACTCTCGAGCTTTCGTCCAGCCTCAAAACCGACCAGGTCAGAAACTGGATTGACGCACTTCCTCCGCATTACGCCCTCATCAAGCACCGCAAGGGCGCAGATTCCCAGCCGGAGGTACAGCGTCTTTACACAATGTACATCCCTGACTATAAGGTCCGCGACGATATGATTGACGACATCAACGAAAATATGCACAGCGTGGAAAGCTATGCTCCACACGATATGCTGAGCTTCGTTGAAAAGTCTCCTGTCCTCGTCGACGGCAATACCTTCGAGGCCTTTGACGAAAAGTCATTTATGGACGAGGTTGCAAAGTATAAGAAGGTCAATGCATCCGACCTTGTGGGCGACGAAACGTTTATCACATTCGGTACACCACGCAGAATGGTCAGCATGAAGCTTTCTGCTCTTTCCAACGAAACACGCGAAAACATCCTGCTCATCGGCCGTCAGGCTGAGCAGGCGACAAGCGCTTCCGTGCTTCTTTCGGCAATGCGTGCATATAAGCTGCAGGGCGGTAAGGTGCAAATCTGGGCATACGGCAAAAACCGTCTGTTCAGAGCGTATAAGAGCACTTTCCAGCACTTCGGCTTTGAAATCATCGAGGATATCGATGCAGTATGCGACGAAATCCGCGCACTAAAGAAGAAGATGGAAAACCGCGAGACAGACAACCGTCTTATCGCAATGATAGGCATCGACAGAATCTGTATGGACTTCGGCTTCGTCGACGGCGGCAGCGCAAAGGCAGATGCGGCTGAAATTTCTGCTGAAATCAAGAAGGTGACTTCCAACGAAGCAGCTTTGGTCAAGACGAATATTGAAGCTCTCAAGCAGCAGTTTGCGGCTGTCTGGATGACCAGAAAATCCGAGCTTGAAGCAAAGTTCAAGGCGGAAGGTCTGTCTGATGACGAAACAAAGGCAAAGCTCAAGGAAGAAAGAATGAAGCTGAGAGCCGAAATGGGCATTGATGCTCCTCAGCCTGCAGCAGCCCCACAGCCGGCGCCTCAGCCTGCAAAGGTTGAAGAAGCGCCAAAGCAGGAAAAGAAGGATACGGGCGCATACGATGCAAGTGCTGACCTTATATATATTCTTAAGCAGGGCAGTCGCCTCGGCTATCATTTCATGCTTCAGCTTAACAGCATTGAAGATATCAAGACAACAGGTCTTAACGTGGATTACTTCCGTTATCGCCTCGGCTTTACAATGTCGGCAGACGATTCCCGTGCAGTATTCGGCACTAAAATTGCAAGCACGCTGCCTGAAAGAATCTGCCAGTATGACGATAAGCTGGATAGCTATTCCTTCCGTCCTTATCTCCATAAGGATACAAGCTGGGACGGCTGGTATACAGACGAAAACGGCAAGGCAATAAGCCCGTTTGAAGCATAAAACTATCGGTCCCAAAGCCTTCCCAAAAAGGGAAGGCGGACCGCTTTTGCGGTGGATTCCGGTAAAACCACCGCACCAAAACGTAACGTAAGGGGGAAAACCATTATGAGTATGACATGGATTGATGAAGAAGCTTATGAGAACATGATAAATGCTCTCAATAACTTTATGAAACAGGTCACAACACATTGTGACGTTATGACAAAGGCGGCAGATGACTGTATCGAAAATACACAGGACCCTACAGCCAAGTCAAACGGCACAAAGCTTGCTACACATATTGCAAATATCAAGGCACAGTATGAAACAGTTGAAAAGGTAATTGCAGCCCTTGAAAAGCAGCTTGAAAAGGCAAGAGAAGCAAGAAGACAGGCAGAAGCAGCGGCAGCTGCAAATGAATAAGAGGAGGAAAAAATTATGCCAGGCGAAAAATATGCAGTAAGTCAGGAAGGTATCCTCGCTCTTAAGACTATGTCGGCGGCTATCGTTTCTTCCTCTGAGAAAATCAAGGAATTGACAGGTACACTCCAGACAGTTATCGATGATAACCCAAACACACTCGGTCCACACAGAAACCAGCTTGAAGAGGTCATCCAGGCTATCGATAAGGAAGTCAAGGCGGCAACAGAGCCAATCAGCGGTATTTCCAATTCTCTCAACAAGCTTGCTGATGCATATCAGGAAATCATTGACGACGAGTTGGGCGTAGACACGGGAAAATAGGTGGCTCCGCCGCAGCCGGTGGTGCCGTAGCAGGCATTGCGGCAGGAGCAAGCGGAGCATCGGTAGGCTCATCGGGTGCATCAGACGGTGCATCGGGCCCGTCAGGAGTACCTTCCGGCGCTTCCTCCGGCACACATACAGGCGGAGCAGTGTCCGCAGAACAATCGGTACGCAGCTATGGCAAGGAATGGTCGGGCAGTCTTTCACAGACAGAAAGA
>JAFYNW010000071.1 GCA_017547995.1 Clostridia bacterium
AATCACGATGGATATCTGCCGCCCGTCTTTGCATATTGCGGAGACGAAGTGGTGCTCAGTGATGGGACTGAGGTATTCCGTGGCAACGTGACCAAAGTGGAGGTCGTGGGCAAGGAGGGGATTTTCTCCATTACAGCCCATGAAAAGAGCCATCTTCTTGCAGGAAACGACGTCTGTGGATTTTTCTCCACAAGCTGTGCAGACAATGCACGAAAGGCTGTCAGCCAGTGCGGTCTTGAGTGCGGCGATATGCCTTATAAGACCTGCCGCAGCTTTGCAAGTTATGGCGGTATGACGGCAAAGGAGGTCATCGATGAATGTTATGGCGAGGGGTATTTCGTCGAGTGCGATGGCTCGAGGGTGTCTGTCCGCAAGGCGGGTGAAAGTGAGATTGCGTTGAGCGCGGGCATGATTTTCTCCATCCGCTCGGAGGAGAGCATTATGGAGATGGTCAACGAGGTCAGCCTGACAGACTCGAAACACAGGGTGATTTACAATACGAAAAGTAATAGTGATATTAAAAAATACGGAAAGTATCATAAATATCGTCAGATAAGCAGAAATGAAAGCGGTGCGGCCGTTGCAAAGGCTATGCTGAAGGGTCTTGTACGAAGGGCGGATATCGTGATGGGCGGTGAGCTCAGGGTGAAGAAAGGCAGCCTTGTCCGCTTTGACCTTGCCCGTTACGGCCTTGAGGGAAGGTATCTTATCGAGAGCGTTTTGCACAGCGTGAGAGACGGGGTGCATCTGACGGAAATCGGGGTGAAGCATGAATCCATATTATGATATTGTACGGCTCATGCGTGAGCAGAAGAGCGGAAAAACTCAGCTTGCCGAGGGTACGGTCCATCTCGAGCCTACATATATTGAAGTGATGGGCGAAAGAATCGAGGCGCGGTTTGCGAGCCATATCGGAGCGGATAAGCTTTATAATGGGGCGAGCTGTCTTGTCTATATGGGGCAGGAGGAAATGGTGGTATTGGCAGTGTGGTAAAGGTTGTCCCGATGGGACAGTGAAGTGGTATAAAAGCCTTCCCCAGTGGGGGAAGGGGGACCGCCTTTGGCGGTGGATGAGGTGTAAACATTCTTGCCGATAGAGTAAAGACTTTATTGCAAGAAAAGATATCAGCCGAGCGCAAGGCTCGGTTCGTCTACGACGTGTTCTTTATGTTTGCCCAAAAGAACCAAAGATGCCTCGGGAGTGCAAGAAACCCCCGGACCCCTTGCCCGAGGGGAGCACCCCTGGACCCCCACGGAGGCGAAGCCGACATCGTGAACGAGTGTTCACGCGCTTATTTAATTTGGCGGGTTCCCTGACGAACCTGTTCGTTAGGGTAAAATGGTGCGTTCCTCACATATTGATAGGTTGGGAAGGTTACTGCTCGATGAGTAGTTAATATGTAGGGGATGGCATTTATGACATCCCACTTAACCATTGCATCGCAGATACCTTAATTATTCATTTTTCATTATTCACCATTCATTATCCATCAAAGCGTAGGGGCGAGCATTGCTCGTCTGCTTTAACAAATATTACCGCACAACAAAAAGGAGAAAAAATTATGGAAGAATTAAAGGAATTCAAGGAATACGTCGTTGACTGGGGCGAGGGCAGGCTTATCCATGACGGAGACAGATATGCCTTCGCCTACGGCATCGACGGACTTAAATTATGGATTGAGAGGGCCTTGCGCAAGGAAAACAAGCGCCTTTATTACGAAGGCCTGGGCAAGAATTACGGCCACGAGATTCACAGGCTGATGGGCAGGACACTTAACGATAATCTTGCCGCCCTCGTTTTCCAGAGCATCAGCGAGGTGCTGTGCGCAAACCCATATATAAAGTCGGTCAGCCTTGTGGACTATAAAATCGAGGGCAGTCGCCTTGCCATGACGATTTCTGTCACAACGGTTTACGACCGCATAGAAATTACGGAGGTTTATACAATATGAATGATTACGACAGCATTTTAGCCAGAATGAAGGCCGATATGCCGCCCGATATCACCCTTATCGAAGGCTCGCTTGCGGGGGATATCCTTTGCGCGGTGGCAAACGAGCTTGCCAGATTTTACGATATGGAGGTGAGCGAGATTTACGACAAGGCCTTCGTTTCAACGGCTGCGGGGGATTATCTGACAAATGCCTGCCTCGACTATGGGGTTGAGCGAAATGAGGATGAGGATGACGAGGCTTTGCGAAGCCGTACACTTGCCCTTATTAAAAATCAGGCATCCTCGGGTAACGAGGCCCATTACATCCGCTGGGCGAAAAGCTTCAGCGAAGTACGCGCTGTGCATATTG
>JAFYNW010000002.1 GCA_017547995.1 Clostridia bacterium
CTATCGGTGCGTACATCACGATTACGATGGCCGACATTATAACGGGCAGGCCGAGAAGATGGTTGCCCCACATCTGCTCGAATACGTAGAGCGGATTGTTGGCATCGGCTTCCATAAGAAACATAAAGTTTGTGCCCAGCGCGCGGTTGATATAGTATGCAATCTGCGCCATCACAAAGAGCAGACCGAGGCATTTCGGAACGTCCTTCAGCTTCGGCTTTATATCCCCCGCATAAGTCAGCATTACGGGATAAAGCACCAGCAGAGTGTGGATTGTAAAGCTGTGGAGATGCATAAAGTTGAAAAGCGGCAGTTTCGTCCAGCTTGGGAATAACAATGCCGCCATCGCTCCCGGAATGCACACGGCATAGAGGAAATTGTCCAGCATTTTGTTTGGCTTGACCGCGTGCCACGCGATAAGGAATATATTCACCGAGCAAAGATGAAACGGCAGATAATCGTAGATGTATCGTCCGCCGACTGCGAGGAAGAACATCTTCCATATTTCATCGAAAATGATAAGTCCTGCCATGATTTTACGGATTTTCGCACGTTTTACGCTGTCTGTGCTCTTGTAAATACGGCTGACTGCGATTATCGTAACGGCAGCAATAATCATCCACACGATGTGGAGAATACCGAATTGTGAAAATCCCACTCCGTCGGCTATCGTTTCGGTTGTATCGAGAAAATATTTCATTGTATCGCCTCTTTAATTGGAAATAAACACAGAGATATTCGTCCCTGTGCTTGAATTATATTCCTATATTTACTTAAAGTCAAGATTTTACAACATGAAAAAGCCGCATCCGAAGACGCGGCTTTTATCTTAAAATCAATTATGCAGGAATCTTGAATACCTGACCAACGTAGATGAGGTCTGGGTTCTTGATGATATCCTTGTTGAGTTCGTAGATTTCCTTCCAACGGAAGCCGTTGCCGAGGAGCTTCTTTGCGATGTTCCAGAGGCAGTCACCGGACTTGACTGTGTATGTTTCCGCTGTTGGAGCTGGTTCTTCAACAGGTGTGGAAACTGTTGGGAGTTCAGCCTTGTTCCAGCCGTTGTTCATACCGCTCTGAACGTTGAGTGCGTCAAAGCCTGCTGCGATAAGAACTGCTACTGTCTGGGAAGACTGCTGACCGGAGTTACATACTACTGCAATTGTCTTATCCTTTGGAAGCTGATCGATGTAGCCGCCCATTTCGAGGTATGGAACGTTTACTGCGCCTTCGATATGGACCTTATCGAATGTTGCCTTGTCACGTACGTCGAGAACGAAATAGTCCTTGAGGTTTTCGTGGAGTGCTGCTACCTTGATAACATTCTTGCCGGATGGAATTGTCATAGAAACACGGATTGCTTCGAGAAGTGCCTTTTCGTTTTCTGTGAGTTCACCGTTCACTGCAGGAACAAATGCGTTAACTGTTGTTTCGAGTGCTACGTCTTCTCCAACAGAACCCATACCACCGGAAAGTGTGTATGCTGTGAAGCCGCCGAGACGGAGAGAGCCTACGATCTGGCCTGCTGTCTGGCCGGAGTAGCAGATAACGATGATACGCTGATCACGTGGGAGTTCATCGAGATGGTTTACAACTTCCATGAATGGAATGTTGACTGCGCCCTTGATGTGTCCTGCTTCGTAATCAACTGCATCGCGGATGTCAATGATGAGTGAATCACCTGCTTCAGCGATTTCGAGCACCTTTGCAAGTGCGAGCATGTTCTTGCCGTCAGCCTTTTCAAAGTATGTCTTTGCTGCTTCATAAGCTGCATCAACAGGTGCAATAGCAAAAGCTACTGTTGAAAGAGCAACTGCGAGGACAAGAACGAGGGAAAGAATTTTTTTCATTTTACACGCTCCTGTGTTTTGATTTTCCGATATTACTATCGGTTAGTTTAATTTTACTCCCTGCAGACAAAATATGTCAAACTCTATGGCAAATATCGATAATTCTCAAATAATAAAATGCAAATTTTCTATATTTTATTATAGCCACACGCCGTCGATATGGATATAGCGGATTTTGTCGAAAGCATAACTATCAAGCGGTCTGTCCAGATAGTCGTCCGTATGGGCGGCTATGCAGATTTCAGGGTATGTCGACACTACCACAAGCGAGTGATAAAAGGTGCCGTCCGCCCTGCCAAGCTGAATTATATCGCCAAGCTGCACGGCGCTCTTCCCCACTTCCCTGCCGAAAGGCCCTCTGCCCTTGTTTGTTGTAAGGAAATTATAAAGATACTCCACACCCGTCCAGCTTGGGCTTCGCTCGTTGAGTGAAATATAGTACCAGCCGTAGAGCGGCTCAAAATTCATCACACCTGCACCGGCATAAATGCATTGTGATGCAAAGTTTGTACAGTCA
>JAFYNW010000072.1 GCA_017547995.1 Clostridia bacterium
CAGAGCGGCTCACTTTCCATCTTCATAGCCATCATCATCGGTGTGACACCCCATGAAAGGCTCAGCTTGTAGTAAACTCTGCGGTTTGCAGTGCCGCCGATAATTCTTGTCATCGGACGGTAGGAGGACACCATCTTCGCCGTATAACCGGAAGTGGAAATCGCGATAATCGCCGCCGCATCAAGGTCGTGGGCCGAGCTTACGGTCGCATGGGAGATGGCGGAAGTGATATCGTTTGTCTCGTCAAGTTTGCCGATATGCTTGCTTGTGTAGTCGATGTTGCTTTCGGCATTCTTTACAATCTGCACCATTGCGCGTACAGTTTCAACAGGATACTTGCCAATGCTTGTTTCACCCGAAAGCATTACTGCGGATGTGTGGTCGAATACCGCGTTTGCTACGTCACTTACTTCCGCTCTCGTAGGACGAGGATTCTTAATCATGGAATCGAGCATCTGAGTTGCTGTGATGCACTTCTTGCCCATCTTGAGGCAAAGCTCAGCAAGATTCTTCTGGATTTCAGGCAATTCGTAGAATGGCACCTCAACACCGAGGTCGCCTCGAGCAACCATAATGCCATCGCAGCTGCGGAGGATTTCACGGGCGTTATCAACACCCTCGCGGTTTTCGATTTTTGCAATGATTTCGATATCCTCACCGCCGTTTTCGTCGAGAAGTGCGCGCACCTGCTTTACGTCGTCGGCATTTCTCACGAAGGATGCCGCCACAAAGTCGATGCCGTTTCTGATGCCGAAGATGATATCGCTTCTGTCCTTTTCGTTGATGTATGGCATATTGAGGCGTGTGCCCGGAATATTTATAGATTTTCTGTCCTTGACCTCGCCGCCGTTGAGCACACGGCAGACAACGTCCTTGCCGCGGATTTCGATGACCTCCATGCCGATGAGACCGTCATCGATGAGGATTTTTGTGCCGACGGAAATATTTTCATAAAGATTTTCAAAGGTTACCGATACCTTTTCGCTATTTCCGATGATATCTTCGCCTGTCAGCGTGAAAATATCGCCTTCATGAAGCTCAATTCTGCCCTTTTCAAAGGTCTTTACGCGCACTTCAGGACCGCGTGTGTCGAGCAGGATGCCGATTGGCAGGTCGAGCGCTTCGCGACATTCCTTGACGAGAGCAATTCGCTTGCCCTGTTCTTCCTGTGTGCCGTGGCTGAAGTTGAGTCGCGCAACGTTCATGCCTTCAGCCATAAGGCTTTTAAGCACATTTTTGTCGTCTGTTGCAGGGCCAAGTGTACAGATAATTTTAGTCTTTCTTACGTTATTCATTTTCTCAATACCTCCTGTGGGATGAGTTTCTTCTTTTCTTCTTCTATTACAATTACATTATAGCACGGCAAATGTAAAATATTCCTGCATTGAAATGCCCATCAATGTAAAATTTGCGTAATATTTTTACGCAGGAGCATTGATAATGCCAACGTCATTGACACCCACGTCATAATGTGATAAAATTTTGTTATTACAGATAATGGGGTAATTGGTATGAAAAACAAACGAAACAATATTTTTATGCCGCTGTACTTTTTCTTCTATAACGCGGCTTACTGTCTGTCTTTCGGCTTTATCGTGTCCTATCTCAATGCCAACGGCTACGAATCGGGCTTCGTCGGCCTTGTTATGACACTTTGCGCCCTGCTCAATATGGTTTCTCAGCCTGTTTTCGGCTATATCAGCGAAACCTTCATCCCTACGAAATATCTTATGCTTGCAATCTGCGGACTTTCCATCCCTGTGGGTTATCTCATTCCGCAGAATATCGGTGTGCCCGTCCTCGTTGTGGCGACCATCGTGCTTCTCGCCCTGCTTGAATATCCGGGCTTCCCGATTTCCGATATGTGGAGCGTCAAGCTCAATGAGCATTTCGGCGCCGTCAATTTCGGCTTCGTCCGTTCCTGCGGCTCATTAGGCTATGCCGTTGCAGGTCTTATCTTCGGCGAGGTGCTCGACATTATCGGCATAGACTATATGTTCCTCATCCACGCAATTCTTATGGGTGTCACAATAGTCTGTGCACTGATGATTTCCAAGGTGCCGCTTGCAAATAAAAAGGAGAAAAACAAGGAAAAATCCAATATTTCTATGGCGGAAGCGCTGAAAATCCTC
>JAFYNW010000073.1 GCA_017547995.1 Clostridia bacterium
GCTGGGATTTTTCTCACATTGAGGGACGCTACACTGAGGACAATAATTTTCCTTGGGAGTATCGCAAGCTGATTGAGAAATATCTCAAGGCCGATATGAAGCTGCTCGACTACGATACGGGTGGCGGCGAATTTCTGCGCTCACTCGGTCATCCTTATGAAAATACGGCGGCTACTGAAGGCTATACCCCTAACGTGGAGCTTTGCAAGGAGGTTTTGCTCCCTCTCGGCATCGATTTCCGCCCTTGCGACAATCCGTCGGCTATTCCTTTTGATGATGGCAGTTTTGACGTTATAATCAATCGTCACGGCAGCTTTGACCCTGTTGAAATCCATCGTCTGCTTAAAAAGGGCGGTATTTTCATCACTCAGCAGGTGGGCGAGGACAACGACAGACAGTTTGTCGAGCTTGCTATGCCTGGCGTGCCGAAGCAATTCGAGCATCTCAATCTTGCCGACCAGCGCAAGGCCTTCGTCGATGCAGGATTTACTATTCTCGAGGAGGGCGAGGCTTTCCGTCCGATGAGATTTTACGATATGGGTGCATTCGTCTGGTTTGCCCGTATAATTCAGTGGGAGTTTCCTGATTTTTCCGTCGATTCCTGCCTTGAAAATCTGCTGAAAATGCAGAAAATCATTGAAAAAGACGGCTACGTTGAGGGCACAACCCATCGATATATGCTTGTAGCACAGAAATAGAATATAAATCAAGGACGTCCGCAATAGGCGTCCTTTTTGTTTGTATATTATTGATTGGAGTGGTTTCGGGAGCAGCAAGCGGCTCCCCTACGATGGCATTTCAAAGCAAAGCTATATTTTTGCGGGACGTCATAAATGCCGTCCCCTACTATACGGGCGGTCACAACCGAGGAGATTCTTCGCTTTGCTCATAATGACAGAATCTCTGCAATACAGCATACAAAAAGGGCACTCCGAAGAGTGCCCTTAATTTATCCTTATATATGTCGTGAAGAATTACTTCTTGTTGGAGATATATTCGTGGATTGCAGCAGCAGCTGTCTTACCAGCACCCATAGCGAGGATAACTGTAGCAGCACCCGTAACTGCGTCACCGCCAGCGTATACGCCTTCGATAGATGTGAGACCATCTTCGTTAGCTACGATGCAGCCCTTCTTGTTTGTTTCGAGGCCAGGTGTGTTGTCCTTCATGATTGGGTTAGGGTTTGTACCGAGGGACATGATAACTGCGTCTACTGGGAGAACGAAGTTAGAACCTGGGATTTCGATTGGACGACGGCGGCCCTTTTCGTCTGGTTCGCCGAGTTCCATACGTACGCATTCAACGCCGTTAACAACGCCGTTTTCATCGCCGAGAACCTGAACTGGGTTGCAGAGTGTGTCGAAGATAACTTCTTCTTCGATAGCGTGGTGAACTTCTTCAGCACGTGCAGGCATTTCTTCCATGCCACGACGGTAGATAACGTGAACTTCAGCACCGAGACGCTTTGCGCAACGAGCTGCGTCCATTGCAACGTTACCGCCACCAACAACAGCAACTACCTTGTGGTACTTAGTTGGTGTGTCGTATTCTGGCTTGTAAGCCTTCATGAGGTTGATACGTGTGAGGAATTCGTTAGCAGAGTAAACACCGTTGAGGGATTCACCTGGGATGTTCATGAATACTGGGAGACCAGCGCCTGTACCTACGAATACAGATTCAAAGCCCATTTCGAAGAGTTCCTGAACTGTGATAGCCTTACCGCCGAGAACGTTGAGTTCAACCTTAACGCCCATTTCGATGAGCTTGTCAACTTCCTTCTGAACGATTTCCTTAGGAAGACGGAACTGTGGGATACCGTAAACGAGAACGCCACCAGCCTTATGGAATGCTTCGAAGATTGTAACTTCGTAGCCCATACGTGCGAGGTCACCAGCAGCTGTGAGGCCAGCAGGGCCAGCACCGAGAACAGCAACCTTATGGCCGTTTGGTTCAGCCTTAGTAACCTTTGCACCACCGTTGAGCATTACGTAGTCAGCTACGAAACGTTCGAGACGGCCGATAGCAACTGGTTCGCCCTTAACGCCACGGATACACTTGCCTTCACACTGGGATTCCTGTGGGCAAACACGGCCGCAAACTGCAGGAAGAGCAGATGTTTCGGAAATGATTTCGTAAGCTTCTACGAACTTGCCTTCAGCAACCTTAGCGATGAATTCTGGGATCTTAACATTAACTGGGCAACCGCTTACGCATGGCTTATGCTTACAGTTGAGGCAGCGACCTGCTTCTTCGATAGCCATTTCAGCTGTGTAACCCAAAGCAACTTCTTCAAAGTTTTTGTTACGTACCAATGGATCCTGTTCAGGCATTGGCATTTTTGTAAGAGACATATTAGCCATTAGTTCATACCCTCCAAATTACACTTGTGCTTATGATCTTCCATAGACTGACGTTCTTCGATGGAATACATTCTGGAACGGCGGATAACTTCATCGAAGTCGATGAGGTGACCGTCGAAGTCTGGGCCGTCAACGCAAGCGAACTTTGTTTCGCCGCCAACTGTTACACGGCAGCAGCCGCACATACCTGTACCGTCGATCATGATAGGGTTCATGGAAACGATAGTCTTGAGGTTGTACTTCTTTGTGAGGAGACATACGAACTTCATCATTACGAGTGGACCGATAGCGATAACGAGATCGTATTCGTTGCCTTCGTTGATGAGCTGTTCGAGCTTATTTGTAACGAGAGCCTTTTCCATGTAGGAACCGTCGTCTGTTACGATGTGGAGTCTGTTACATGCAGCCTTCATTTCTTCTTCAAGGATAACGAAGTCCTTGTTTCTGAAGCCTGCGATGAGGTCAACTTCTACACCAGCTTCGTGGAAAGCCTTAGCCTGTGGATATGCAATAGCACAGCCGAGACCGCCGCCGATGATAGCAACCTTCTTGCCTTCGATTTCAGATGCCTTACCGAGAGGACCTACGAAGTCCTGAATGTATTCACCCTGCTTCTTTTCAGAGAGAACCTTTGTTGTCTTACCAACGATCTGGAAGATGATTGTTACGGAACCCTTTTCGCGGTTGTAATCAGCAACTGTGAGTGGGATTCTTTCGCCTTCTTCGTTTACGCGGAGGATAATGAACTGACCTGCCTTGCACTTCTTAGCAACGATAGGAGCTTCAATTTCCATCAGTACGACCTGTTCGTTCAGGTCTTCACGACGCAAAATCTTGTACATTTTATTTGCTTCCCCTTTTTGATATTTTATATAGTGGTTTAATCTGCAAAAGGGCAAAGGATCACTTTGCCCTTGTATGCAATATAATTATTCCTGGATGTAACCAGCCTTCTTAAGAATTTCTCTAGCCTTTTCGAGGTTAGCTTCGGAAACGAGGATGATAGGACCTGTGCAGCCCATACCGCTCTGTGCGTAAACGCCTTCCTTCCATACAACCTTAACAGCGTCTTCGAGGTCCATGATTTCAACACCTGGGATCTGAGCTGTTACGATTTCTGTTGGAGGAGCTACTACTTCTTCTTCAGCTGCTGCAGCTGGCTTAGCTGCTGCCTTTCTTTCTTCGAGAAGCTTCTTGAGACCTGCCTTATTAGCAAGTGCAAATTCGTTAGCTGCTACCTGGAAGAACTTGTTCTTAGCAAGTTCTGCTGCGTACTTGAGAGCGCCAGCGATAACTGGAGCACCGGAAGCACGGGAAACGATGAGGATCATCTTGTCATAGCCTTCGCCGATACCAGGGCCGTAGCCGAAGCCTGTTGCTTCGAAGGAACCGCCTGTTGTGAAGGAGCTCATGAGCTTCATGAGGATGTTACCTGTGAGGGAGTCTGTTACCATAACATCTGGGGATGCCATGAGAACGTCGTTACCACGCATTACGCAGCCACCGTCGGAACGACCGGATGTTGCGAATGTGATTGGGTAGCCATTTTCCTGGAGCTTCTTGAGAGCCATTTCTGTCTGACGAGCGCCGTCAACGTTGAGAATACCAACTGTTGGGTTTTCGATGCCTGTAGCCTTAGCTGCGATGATACCGTAGATTGTGTTCTTGATCATACCTTCGATACGGTCAGCGGAAGATGTACCTGTTGTTGTAGCAACAAACATTTCCTTGCCCTTAGCAGGTGTAACAACACGGCCTACTGTAGAAACGCCGATTGGGAATGGGAAGTGCATTGTAACTGCGCCGTCAACAGCACCTGTTTCAACGAGTTCTTCCATCTTCTTGTGGCCTTCTTCTTCGTCAGCAACTGCAACAGTCTTAACGAGTGGGTGTGTAAGAGTACCGATGTAGTAAACGTCTACGCCCTGCTTAGCAGCCATAACTGCGCCAGCCATTGCGTTTTCTTCACCGAGTTCGGAACCCATACCTGTGATAGCTACCTTTGGCTTGGAGCCAAAGTTACCGGAGATAAGACCTTCGCCGAGTTCTTCGAAAGTCTTAGCAATGATTTTTTCAATAGACATTGTTAGCGTCCCCCTTATTCAGCGATGAGGTTAGCTGCGAATTCCTTGAGAGCCTTACCGATAAGTACCTTTACTTCGTCTTCAGATACACCAGCAGCCTGCTGAGCTTCAGCGGATGTGTTTGTCTGCATTACGAAAGACATACCGTCGAAGAGGTTTGTCATACGGCCGAGGAAGAGAGAGCCCTTACCGATGATCATAGCCTTCTTGATTTCGCCTCTCATGATTTCTTCACGTGCGAAGCCAATGTATGGAACGCCGGATGGAATGTGACCCTGTGTTGGAGCCCAACCCATCATACCGTGCTTAGCTGGGAATGTAGCGAGTTCCTTCTTGTCGATTTCGCCATTCTTAACAGCGAGAGCAGCGATCATCTTGTAGTTGCCGAGTGGAACGTCACCTGCGCCAGCTGGAACTGTAACGTCTGGGTTCTGCATTTCTGGGGAGTACTTGTCGATATCTGTGATCTTGAGGCCAGCCTTTTCGAGACCGGATGTTACGAGAGCAGAGATAACCTTCTGTGGTGCAGAGCCTGTACCAACAGAGTGCTTACCGAGGATGTCGAGGTTGATTTCAGCAGATTCGCCGTCGTTTTCTGTGATAACGATAGCAAAGCCACCGAGAACGTCTTCGAGGATTGGGAGACCCTTCTTAACGTGGTCCTTACCGTTCATACCGAGCTTAGCTGTGCAACCACCAGCAGAAACGATAACGCACTTGAATGCGCCGGACTTAACGAGGGATGCAGCGTCAACGATAGCGTGAGCTGGGCCTGCGCAGAAGCCACGAACGTCGGAGCCGGATGCGTTTACGAGACCTGCGATTTCAGCAGTAGCCTTTGCGAAGTTACCGCCGCCGCGCTGGTTCATATCGCCGCAAGCTTCTTCACAGCAGTCGATGATGTAGTCAACGTCTTCCTTGTTGATGCCTGCGTTCTTTACAGCGTAAAGTGTAGCGAGAACGGAGGATGCCTTGGAAACGATGTTTTCGAGCATTACGTGTGCAGAGAGGTTAACGTCAACGTCGTGAGCTCTCTTGAGGTAACCAACGAGCTTGTCGTTGTAGTAGATACCTTCAGCGTGTTCGTCGTTAACGAAGTGTTCGATTTCGTCCTGTTCTACGCCAGCGTGTACGCGAGCAACGATTGTTTCGTCGATAATTTCGTTAGCCTTGAATGCTTCGATGTGTGCAGCAACGAAGTCCTTGTGGAGACGCATGAGGTCGAAAACGTCACATGTCTGCATGAGGAGGTAGAATTCAGCTTCAGGCATGATTTCGCCGAACTTACCGTAACGTGGAGCATTTTCCATTGGCTTATCGTACCAAGGTGTTGGAATTGCTGCGAGTTCAGCTGGAGTCATGTTGCCGATGTATGTCTGGTTTGGATAGTAGTTAACAGCCTGTTCGTATGTTCTGATGTGGTTAGGAAGTTCCTTAAGATATTCAGAACCTGGGTTAACGATCATTTCTGTTGTCTGTGTTGTACCATTGCGGATGATCATATCTGGTGTGTGAACCAAGATATAGCCAGTACCTTTTACTACGCTATTCATTGAAGTGTTCCTCCATAAAATAAAATTTGTAAATTAATACAGAAAAGCTATCGAAAATATTGGATATGCAAATAAAGCTATCGTTTCTCAATAGCTTTTATCTATTATCCCCTAAATATGGCTTAAAGTGATATGGCGCGAGGCCATATCACTTTAAGGGGTAATTCCACAAAAATTAGTACTTGCAGAACTCGTCGCGGATAGCAGTCATTTCGCTAACGATATCGTCAACGTCGAGAACCATTTCCATCATGGAAACCTGTTCATCGTAAACAGCTTCATCAATGAGTTCCTTAATTTCAGGTTCACAAATGTGATAAACCTTGAGTCCCAACGAGACTCCTGTCAATGGACCAGCAAATGTAGGGTCGCCTGCTGTTACTGTTTCAGCAGCAAGGCCGGAAGCTTCACCTTCAGCAGCGCCGAGGAGAACAACGATGTTCTCTGGGCCGTATTCTTCTGTGAATTCCTTAACTCTCTTCTGATTTTCCAAGTCCATTGCACCAGCAGCTGTTCAGACGAAGCACTCCGTTGAGGAGTAGATTACTTCCGCACCAGCGCTTGTAGCACATTCAGCAATAGCGTCGCCTGGAATACCGTCTCTATCGCCGATAATGATTACCTTCTTGCCTTCTAACAAGCTCATGGTAAAATCCTCCTTCTTCGATTTATTTGTAGAATTTTTATAGTGCACGTGAGGTACACTTGTAAAACTGCCCTACCAAAGCAGAGTTACACGATAAAAGTTTGATATATGCTTTAATCTAAATTAATTAGATGTGAGCCTTGATCATGTTTTCGATGTTTTCTTCTGTAGCGTCATCCTTTACGCAAGAAGCGATCATCTGGCCGCCTTCGTAGATAGCGAGAACTGGGAGACCCATGATACCCTGCTTAATAGCGAGACGACGTGCAGCTGTTGTGTTGAGAGCACAGAACTTCATGTGTTCATGGTACTTTTCAGCACATTCGTGAACGAATGGCATAAGAGCCTTACATGGAACGCAACCGTCGCCATAGAAGTCTACGAATACCTTACCTTCAGCGTTGAGAACTTCAGCTTCAAAAGTGTTCTTATCGAGTTCGAGCATAGACATAGTTAATGTCCTCCTTGAATATTATTTGTTAATTAAAAAGGAAATTATTCCTTGTTTGCGAGGTAGTGTTCAGCCTGCATAGCAGCGATAGCGCCGTCAGCAGCAGCTGTAACAACCTGACGAAGGCTCTTAACACGGATGTCACCAGCAGCATAAACACCTTCGATGTTTGTGTGCATGTTGTCATCTGTCTTGATGTAACCGTATTCCATATCGAGAATGCCTTCGAAGAGAGAAGAGTTAGGGTTGTAGCCGATGAAGCCGAAGAGACCGAAGATACCATCTTCTTCGTCAGCTTCAATACGCTTTGTTTCACCTGTCTTCACGTTCTTAACGATCATAGCTTCGAGCATTTCTTCGCCTTCAACGCGTTCAACAACTGTATCCCACATGAATTCGATCTTTGGATTCTTGAAAGCCTTTTCCTGGATAGACTTAGCAGCACGGAGCTGGTCACGTCTGTGGATAATTGTAACCTTACGTGCGAACTTTGTGAGGTACATAGCTTCTTCAACAGCAGAGTCACCGCCGCCAACTACGAATACTTCGAAGTCTTCGAAGAATGCTGCGTCACATGTTGCGCAGAAGGAAATACCCTTACCAACGAACTTGCCTTCGTTTTCGCAGCCGATTGGCTTAGGGAAAGCACCTGTAGCAACGATAACTGTCTTACCAAGGTATTCGCCCTTAGCACCAACGAGCTTCTTAACGTCGCCTTCGAGTTCTACGCTCTTGATGAGGTCAGAAACACGTTCTGCACCGAAGTGCTTAGCCTGTTCTGTCATACGAGCGATGAGGGATGGGCCGGAATCGCCTTCTACCTGACCTGGGTAGTTTTCGATTTCGTCTGTGATAGCGATCTGACCGCCGTCCTGACCCTTTTCAATGATGAGTACGGAAAGGCGGGATCTGCCAGCGTAAAGACCAGCAGCGAGGCCAGCAGGGCCTGCGCCGAGAACGATTACGTCATAAATCTTGCTCATTTTTGTAATCTCCTATAATTGAATTACGCACAGACTGGGCTAACAACGTTAGCCCTGTCTGTTATATTGTTAATTTTAAGATTAATACTTAACTTCGAAGATTGTCTGCTTGTCAACTTCTGTTTCAAGAGCCTGAAGAGAAGTTTCAACAATCTTTCTACGGATAACCTTTTCTTCTTCCATGGAGAGAGCTGGGTTACCGAGTGGGTGAGGGATAGCAATAGCTGGAACGATTCTGTTAGCACCAACAGTCATAGAGATTGGTGTAACTGTGCAGATGTGAACAACTGGGATACCAGCGCGTTCGATTTCCTTAACCATAGATGCACCGCATCTTGTGCAAGTGCCTCAGGTGGAAGTGAGAACAACTGCGTCTACGCCTGCTGCAACGAGCTTCTGGGAGAATTCCTTAGCAAATGCAACGGAGTTAAGAACAGCTGTACCGTTACCTGTTGTTGTGTAGAAGTATTCGTGGAGCTTACCGATACGGCCAGCCTTTTCCATTTCACGAAGAACGTCAACTGGAAGAACGCGGTCGGAGTCCTGGTTACAGTAAACTGGGTCGTAACCACCGTGAGCTGTTTCGTGTGTTGCTTCTGTGAGATCGTCGAATTCTGCGATGGAGTATTCGCCGTACTTGGAAGCGGAAGAAGATTCGATACGGTCTGGGTTACCCTTTGGAACAACGCCACCGGATGTAACGAGAGCGATACGAGCCTTGGACATATCCTTAACAGCTGGGTTTGGATCAACACGGTCGAAGTCAGGCATTGGGAATTCTGTTACAAATTCCTTACCAGCGAGCTTCTTGATCATCATTTCAACAGCACGTTCAGAACCACGCTTTGTTTCGAAGAAGTTCTTACGGATACCGTTTGGCATGTAGTTATCGATGCAAGAAGCGAGGATTTCCTGGCCTGTTGCGAGCTTTACGCCGAGAGGAGCCATCTTCTTGATAGCATCACGAGCACCAGCTGCGGAGTCCTTTGTAGGAACGATATATACCTTTGTCTTGTACATATCAGCACCTGGGTTTTCCTTATACATACCTGTGAGAACAGGAATGCCGAGCTGTTCCTGAACTTCTGTTGTGATAGTACCACAAGCAACACCGTAACGACCTGCGTTAAATGCTGGACCTGCAATGAAGAGGTCTGGTTCATAGCTCTTTACCATTTCGAGAATGTCAGCCTTAGCCTTCTCGAGATTTTCGTTGAAGTAGGAGTCGCCGCATACGATTGTACCAACGAATTCTACGTCTGGATTAATTGCCTGCATGCCCTTTTCAAGCTGAGCACCGATAGGCATAGTACCGTCCTGCTTGAACGCTACCTGGTCAGCCTTTTCTTCGCCACCAATACCTGCGAAGAACTGGTTGACGTAATGTACAACCTTAATTTTTCCCATTAATTGTGACCTCCTTAATTATCTTGCGGAAAGCTTGCTAAAGCCGAGTTCGTTTGTAGCACCTGTGATGATCTGAACTTCACATTCGATTGTACCATCTTCGTGGAGGGAACCATCGAAGCCACCAGCGATTGTATCAACAAAGTTGATGTGACCGATAACCTTGTCGAGCTTTGGAAGGTGGATAACCATGTTTGCGTTACCACCAGTTACAACTGCGTTTGCAAGTGGGTCTGCGTCAGCGAGGGACTGGGATCTACCGTCACGACCTGCATATTCGTCTGTGATGATAACAGTCTTAACGCCAACTGTTTCGATCTTCTTTGCGTTCATGATAAGGTCTGTATCTGGGTTACCGAAGCCTTCCTGAGATACGATAGCACCGTCAACACCGAGGTACTGGCAGAGCTTGGAAGCCCAGTCAGAAGAACGTTCCTTGTCAGCAAGGTAAACGTTTTCGTTTGTGATGATCATACCAGCAAAGTTGAGTGTCTTACCGTGAGCCTTGAAGAGGTCATGGATAACTGGGTTGTTGAGGTGGTGGTATGTTGTGTTCTTGTCTGTGGAGGATACGCAGTTACCGGAGAGGATTGCGCCGTCCATGATTTCTGTAGGCATGATAATTGTGGAGAGTGTACGCTTTGCGTCTACACCGTAAACATATGTGTCATGCATAAGACCCTGAGACTGAAGCATCTGAACGTAAGCAACGCGTGGGAGATCTGGGTACTTTTCGATACCTTCCTTAACGTTGAGTGTTTCGAATGTTTCGATTTCGTCTGGTTCTACATTGCGGCCGAGTTCACCAAGGAAAACAGCTGTCTTGAGACCTGCGAAACGGAGAGCCTTTTCGTGTTCATGTGGGCGGAGACCGTCAACTGGTTCCATTGTGAGAACGAGGTTGAGTGTCTGGGAGAATGGTGTGTACTTAGCACCTTCACCAACCATGTCGATGATACCTTCCTGGAAGCCAACGATTCTACCTGTTGTAACAACAGCAGCACCCTTGAGAACGTGTGTACGGCCTTCACCAACGCGGTTTACCTTACCGATAACGCCTGGGAAGATTTCGCCTGGGCCTTCAACCTTAACACGTGGTTCGATAACGTCCTTAACAGGAGTGATACGGATGGATTCGCCTGGACGTGCGATATCAACTGCACAGCTAGCGATGTTCTCGTCTTCCTTAACGAGATTGATGATGTCCTCTGGATTTACGTAGAGAACGCCATTTTCTACTTTGGATTCATTTGAAAATTGAATGTCAGAGATCTTGATGTAACCTAATTCTAATTTCAAATTCATGCACCTCACTTATCTTAGTTTTTTATAATTTTGCTAAATAACGATTTTCAAACACATTTATGCTTGTGTTACAGCAGAGATTGCGCTTTCCATCAGGGAAAGATCGATAAGAGCAAAGTCAGCTCTTACGTTGTCAGGCATAACAGGGAATCTGATCTTGAACTTTCTTGTTGTAATGATTGCATTTTCAATCATCACTACAGAATCGTAATCGATGTTTGTAGCACCCTTACCCTTCTTTACGTATACAGTTTTGAATGGTGTTTCGTTAGGCTTGATAGAGCCTGTAAGCGGATGTGTAAGAAGCTTCGCGCCGTTGTGTACTTCATCTCGAACGCGCAGGAGAAGCTCTTCGAATGAACCCGGCTTGTAATCGACTTCAAACTCTTTTCCGTACTTTTCGAACACCAGCTCATTATTGGTAATGATTTTAAAGTTGTATACCATTTTTCCTCCAATTTTTGCTGATCTCTTTTTGCGCAGACTTGTAGTGTTGTTTCACTCACTCGTCTACAAGCATATTATATGATAAAATGCGTTATTTTTCAATACTTTTTTTCGATTTTTTTTTAGAAATTCATAATTTTATTGATAAGATTTTTCAATAAAGCTGTGCTTTATACAATATTTCAATATTTGTTTATGAAATACACAATAAAACTCTCAAAAATTCGTTTACTTTTTTGTCTATTATCACACAGACACACTCGTGCCTTTGTTTCAGGCAGACGAAAGATTTTTTGCTTTGTTCCGGTTGCACAAAGATTTTTTTGCCCCTTTGTGCATTGTGTTAGAATATTTTATATGATGTATCTGTTATTTATGATATTTCCCGCCGCCGTTTATGTTCATTGCGCGGTAAATCTGCTCGAGCACCATGACTCGTGCAAGGTGATGCGGGAAGGTCATTCTCGACATGGAAAGACGAAGGTCAGCCATAGCCTTTACGCTTTCGTCCATGCCTTCCGACGAGCCCAATAATACGCAGATTGCAGACTTGCCTCTGTTCTGCGCTTTCTGTATAACGTCAGCCAGCTCTTCAGACGAATGGAGCTTGCCTTCGATGCACATGGCAATAACGAAGCTGCCCGGAATAAGCTCGGCTTTGATAAGCTCGGCCTCTTTTGTGAGGCCACCGCCCTCAGGCAGTTCCTTTATTTCGGTCTTGCAGTAAAAATCAAGACGCTTTATATATTCTTTGCAGGCCTCGATATAAAACTTTTCTTTAAGCTTGCCTACAGGGATGATTTTGATTTTAAGCATAGTTACTCAGGTAGCCTCCGATTAAATCAAAGTGCATCATACGGCGAGATATTTTTTTGCCAGAATGGCTAAAAGCCGCAGGCAATACTTTGTGTATTAACGAGGATTTTTCGCCAACGATGGCGAAAAAAGAGCCGCCGCAGGGTGTGCTTATGATTTATGAGGCGGCTACAAACAAAGTGGTGGGTTTGTATTTTTCTTCTGGGCAACGAAGACACGGATGCTTTCATCTGCCCCCGCCTTGAAGAGAGCGTTTTCCGTTTCGAGCAATGCCTTCGACGGAGTGTTGTTCTGCTCGCTGAGATGGGCGAGGATGAAGTTTTTCGTCTTGCGCTGAGCCAGCTGCACCGCCAGAGCGGCACATTCTTTATTGGAAATATGTCCCGTCATCGAGAGGATGCGCTCCTTGAGGAAGTATGGATAAGGTCCTCTTTTGAGCATTTCCACGTCGTGATTGGACTCTATATATAATGTATGACAGTCTTTGATGGCATTCGCCACCTCTTCCGTCACGTAACCTAAATCTGTACAATAACCGAAATCGCACCTGCCGTCGTTGAGTACGTAGCCCACCGAGCCGAAGCTGTCGTGACTTGTACGGAAGTTTCTGACGGCAATTCCGTTGGCGTCAACCGTTTCACCGTATGCAAAGGTGAGAGCGCGCTCCTGATAATCATAAAACTCGGTATATGCATTTTCGCTTATGTAGAGCTTGGCAGGAGTGTGCTTGAGCATTACGCTGAGCGCCGCGATATGGTCTGTGTGGGTATGTGTTATAAACACGTGCGTAAGGTCAGCCAAAGAAAGCCCTTGTGTTTCGAGAGCTTTTTTGATGGTCTTTGTATTGCTGCCCGCGTCGATAAGGATGTTTGCACTGCCCGAGGTATAGAGCAGGGCATTGCCCGACGAGCCGCTGGCAACAGGGAGAATTTTCGTCATATATTAGTCTTCGCAAACGCGGCAGATGTCTGCGCCTACGTTTCTGAGCTTCTGCACGATATCTTCGTAGCCTCTTTCGATATACTTGATATCGACTACTTCAGTAGTGCCTTCAGCCGCCATACCTGCGATAACCATAGCAGCACCTGCACGGAGGTCGCGCGCCTTGACGCATGCACCGTTAAGACGCTTTACGCCTTCGATGATAGCAACCTTGCCGTCAACCTGAGTGATTGCGCCCATCTTCTTGAGCTCGTCCATATATCTGAAACGATCGTCCCAGATGCCTTCTGTCACGATGCTTGTGCCTTCAGCAAGGCAGAGCACGACAGCAAGCTGTGGCTGCATATCTGTTGGGAAGCCAGGATAAGGCAGAGTTTTGATGTTTGTCTTTGTAAGCTTGCCCGTGCGTGTTACGCGTACTGCATCGTCAAGCTCTTCAACCTCAACGTTCATATCGACAAGCTTGTTTGTGATACATTCAAGATGACGTGGGATGACGTTCTTGATGAGCAGACTGCCGCCTGTTGCAGCAACAGCAGCCATATAAGTACCTGCTTCAATCTGGTCAGGGATGATGCTGTAAGTGCCGCCGTGGAGGCTTTCAACGCCCTTGATTTTGATGACGTCTGTGCCTGCGCCGGAAACCTTTGCACCCATAGAGTTGAGGAAGTTTGCAAGGTCTACGATATGTGGCTCTTTAGCAACGTTTTCCATGATTGTTGTGCCCTTCGCCATTGCGGCAGCAAGCATAACGTTCATAGTAGCGCCGACCGATACTGTATCAAAATAGATGTTGGCAGAATGAAGACCGCTTGTTGCATCCGCTTCGATTTTGCCGTTTCTTACGTCGATGTGAGCACCGAGAGCCTCGAAGCCCTTGATGTGCTGGTCGATAGGACGGATACCGAAGTCACAGCCGCCAGGCATGGAAACAGATGCTTTGCCGTTTCTGCCGAGGAGCGAGCCGAGAAGATAATATGATGCGCGGATGCCGCACATAAGCTGATAAGCGCTTTCTGTTGGGTCGTGAAGCTCTGTGCAGTCGATGTCCACAGTTGTTTCATCAACGTAAGTCACCTTTGCACCGAGTTCTTCCAATATATCAAGCTGGATTCTGACATCACTGATTTTAGGCATGTTTTCAAGTCTGCACACACCCTTTACGAGGGCTGCGGCAGGGATAATAGCGATTGCAGCATTCTTTGCACCGCCGATAGAGATTTCTCCGGAAAGAGGATTACCACCTCTGATAACGAATTTTTCCATTACATCGCCTCATTACATAAATATATTTAACGTACTATATTTTCATATATTAAAACTTTTTAAGGACACTATATTTGTGCACGACAAAATAGCCCTAACAAGTTAGTTATATCTATTATATCATATTTTTTCGTAATTACAAATAGTTTTTTTAATTTTTGATAATTTCTGACGTATTTAAGTTTACGTAGCGTTTTTTGCCGCCCTCGGCAAGCCTTAAATAAGGGGTCAGGACTGTCTCGTCACCCTGATTATATTCGGCGATATAGACCACGTCCATTTTCGTGATACTGAGGTTTATCCCCTCTTTTTCTGCTGAAGACGCCAGTTTTATCAGTATTTTCGCATAATCAGGCGAAACTGTCGAGCGTGATGCATTCTCGATATCGAGCAGTCTGCCCGAAATCTGCACACCTCGTGTGGTCTGCTCGATTTTTATGCCGTAGTCTTCGATTTCATATTTATTCGCCGCATTTTTTACGAAGATTGCGCTGTTTGCCGTAATCTCGGACAGGCTGTACTTCTTTATATCCATAGCCTTGACAAGCTGACGGGCATTTTTCTCAAAATCATCCTCGATGTTTCGGCCGTAGATTTCGCAGAGGAAGTTACCGCCCGAGCGGAATGTGCAAAGACCGACCGACGAGGAATATTCCTCGATACCGCCGCCCTTGTCTTCCCATTTGCACTGACCGAGGAGGGCATTTGCAACCGCCGCTTCAAACTGACTGTCACGCTTGACGTTATAGGTATAAAGCTCGTAGCTGAGATTTTTTTCGGCATTGGACGCGACAGTATGTCCACGCGTCAGGAGATTTTCGATAGCCAGAGCAGTTTTGTCCTTCTGCTCCGTCAGACGGCTGCTGATGAGTGTGCCAAGGTTTACAGCCAGAAACAGATTGGCAAAAAGCAGCATGCAAAGTATTATGTTTTTAGCCCGTTTCCATTCCATAACGGCTGTTTCCTTTCATTTGATTTACTGAAATATCAAGAGAATCTTTTGTTGCGCACTGAGATTTGACTGCGTTACCTCTCTCCCGGTCAGATGAGGTCAAGAAAAGTTGTGTGACAAGTCACGGTTTGTCCGCGGGACATTCGTGAATGTCCCCTACGGATTGTGCAAACCGCAGGAGATTCTTCGTCTGCGACTCTGAATGACGCATAACTACACGTAAATTATTCCACGAAGCTGTTTACAGGGACAAGCTTCCCATTTTCTTCGGTATAGATTATTTCATATCTGCCGTTGTCCTTA
>JAFYNW010000074.1 GCA_017547995.1 Clostridia bacterium
AGGCTGCTGTGTAACGAGAGAGTATGGACCTGTGGAACGAGCGTGAATCTTGTCGTCAACAAGATGAGCAAGCTTGAGGTAGTGCATGTAACCTACTGTAACAGGATTGTCGAATGGCTCACCTGTTCTGCCGTCGTAAAGGATTGTCTTGCCGTCTTCACGCAAGCCAGCTTCCTTGAGGAGGCCTCTGATATCTTCTTCTGTTGCACCGTCGAATACTGGTGTTGCAACGTGGATACCGAGTGTCTTAGCTGCGTAGGAGAGGTGAGTTTCAAGAACCTGACCGTTGTTCATACGGGATGGAACGCCGAGTGGGTTAAGGCAGATATCAAGTGGTGTACCATCAGGAAGGAATGGCATATCTTCCTGTGGGAGAATTCTGGAAACAACACCCTTGTTACCGTGACGACCAGCCATCTTGTCACCAACGGAGATCTTTCTCTTCTGTGCGATATAGCAGCGTACTACCATATTTACACCTGGGGAAAGTTCGTCGCCGTTAGCTCTTGTGAAGACCTTTACGTCAACAATGATACCGCTTTCACCGTGTGGAACGCGGAGGGATGTATCTCTTACTTCTCTTGCCTTTTCACCGAAGATAGCTCTGAGGAGTCTTTCTTCAGCTGTGAGTTCTGTTTCACCCTTTGGTGTTACCTTACCAACAAGGATATCACCGGAGTGAACTTCAGCACCGATACGGATGATACCGCGTTCGTCAAGGTCACGGAGAGCGTCTTCACCGACGTTTGGAATATCTCTTGTGATATCTTCAGGACCGAGCTTTGTATCGCGGGATTCGATTTCGTATTCTTCGATGTGAACGGATGTATAAACGTCATCGCGAACGAGGCGTTCGTTGATGAGGATAGCATCTTCGTAGTTGTAGCCTTCCCACATCATGAAGCCGATAAGAGGGTTCTTACCGAGGGAGATTTCACCCATGGATGTGGAAGGACCGTCAGCGATAACGTCGCCCTTCTTGACGATGTCACCTGCGTTTACGATTGGATGTTCATTGATACATGTACCCTGGTTGGAACGAGCAAACTTTGTGAGCTTGTGAACCTGTGTACCAAGTGTATCGTACTTGATTGTGATTTCGTTGGACTGAACTCTTGTAACAACACCGTTGTCGAGAGCGAGAGGAACAGTACCGGAGTCAACAGCTGCACGGTATTCGATACCTGTTGCAACGATTGGAGCTTCTGTAATGAGAAGAGGAACTGCCTGACGCTGCATGTTAGCACCCATGAGAGCACGGTTGGCGTCGTCGTTCTGAAGGAATGGGATCATAGCAGTAGCAACGGAAACCATCATCTGTGGAGCAACGTCGATGAGGTCTACTCTGTCGCGTTCTACTTCGATGATTTCTTCACGGTAACGGCAAGTTACGCGGTCTGCCTTGATGCGGCCATCTTCGTCGAGTGGTTCAGTAGCCTGAGCTACGATGTATTCGTCTTCGATATCGGCTGTCATGTAACGTACTTCGCCTGTTACCTTACCTGTTTCCTTATCGATAATTCTGTAAGGAGCTTCGATGAAGCCGTAATCGTTGATTCTTGCGTATGTTGCGAGGTAGGAGATAAGACCGATGTTCGGACCTTCTGGAGTTTCGATTGGGCAGAGACGGCCGTAATGGCTGTAATGTACGTCTCGTACTTCGAAGTTAGCTCTGTCTCGGGAAAGACCGCCAGGACCGAGAGCAGACATACGACGCTTATGAGTAAGCTCGGAAAGTGGGTTTGTCTGATCCATGAACTGGGAAAGTGGAGAAGAGCCGAAGAATTCCTTGATAACAGCTGTTACAGGACGGATGTTAACAAGGGACTGTGGTGTTACTGTTGCGATGTCCTGAGTTGTCATTCTTTCGCGGATAACTCTTTCCATACGTGCAAAGCCCATACGGAACTGGTTCTGCAAGAGTTCACCAACAGAGCGGAGACGACGGTTGCCGAGGTGGTCGATATCGTCCTTCTGACCTACGCCGAGAGCGAGGTTGTTGATATAGTTGATTGTTGCGAGGATATCATCTGGGATGATGTGCTTTGGAATGAGATTGTCGATGTTAGCCTTGATAGCTTCGATGAGAGCTTCACCTTCGAATGTTTCCATGAGTTCACGGAGAACGGAGAGGCGAACCTTTTCATTGATGCCGAGAGCTTCTTCATCACATTCAACAAAGTCAGAGAGCTTAACCATGCCGTTGGAGAAGACAACAACTTCCTTGCCGTCTACGTCGAGGATAGCACGGTTGATACCCATCTTTTCGAGCTCCTGAGCTCTTTCACGTGTGAGCACTTCGCCTGCTTCAGCTACGATTTCACCTGTCATTTCATTTACGAGAGGCTGCATGAGCTTCTTGCCGTTGAGGCGCTTCCAGATAGCCATCTTCTTGTTGAGCTTGTAACGGCCAACTGCGGAGAGGTCGTATCTCTTAGGGTCGAAGAAGAGACCGTTGATGAGGTTCTGAGCGGAATCCACTGTTGGTGGCTCACCAGGACGGAGCTTCTTATAGATTTCAATGATAGCTTCTTCGTATGTCTTGACAGCCATGTCCTTGTCAAGAGTTGCGAGGATTCTTTCGTCTTCGCCGAAGAGTTCCTTGATTTCTGCGTCTGTTGTTACACCGATTGCACGGATGAAAGAAGTGATTGGAATCTTCTTGTTCTTGTCGATACGAACGTAGAAGATATCGTTGATATCTGTTTCGTATTCGATCCATGCGCCACGGTAAGGGATAACTGTTGCTGTGTAGGAAACCTTTTCAGGTCTGTCAAAGTTGAGAGCGTAGTATGCACCCGGTGAACGGACAATCTGGGATACAACTACACGTTCTGCACCGTTGATAACGAATGTTCCGCGTTCTGTCATACGCTGGAAATCGCCCATGAAGATTTCCTGTTCCTTGATTTCTTCTGTTTCCTTGTTGCGGAGTCTGATACGGACTCTGAGAGGAGTTGCGTAAGTTGCATCTCTTTCCTTACACTCAGCAACTGTGTACTTAGGTGTGTTGTCAAGAGAATAGTCGAGGAAGGAGAGCTCAAGATTGCCTGTGTAGTCTGTAATAACACCTACGTCACGGAAAACTTCCTTGAGACCTTCGTCAATGAACCACTGGTATGATTTTTTCTGGACCTCGATAAGGTTAGGCATCTGCAAAATTTCATCGACTTTTGCAAAGCTTCGTCTTGTTTTACGGCCAACTTTTAATTCTTTTACCACATTTTCACTCCGTTCTTTATTAGAATACGCCTGGCGGCGTTGTTGCTTTTCGCAATTTTAGTATTGCATTTTCACGGAAAACTTGCTATAATAACTTTGCAATAGATTTGAGCGTGGTCTTCCATACTAATGCAATTATGAATTATATCACAACACTTGACATTAGTCAATAGTTTTGCTATAATTTTCTTTGATTTTTTATTTTGAATGTTTTCCCTGCTGATTTTCAGCGGGGATTTTTTATTTCCCCGGGTATTTTGCTATTGAATACGCCGGGGTTTTATTATATAATAATGTATAATGAATAGTCTGCGGACAGGACTTCCTCAAAAAAAATATTTTTCGCCCTGCCGCTGCCTTTCACCCTGATTTTTTTCTCAGGGCAGATTTCTTTTGAAATTACAATAATATAATATAAAGGAGAACTATTATGGCTAACCTGAAACTTATCGAAGAAATCACTAACGCATTCGGTCCTTCCGGCTTTGAAGATGACGTTGTAAAGGTCATCAAGAACTGGTGCACAGAATTTGACGTTGAAAGCGATGCTATGCACAACGTTTTCATGCGTATGAAGAACCACACAGGCAAGAAGCCTGTTATCATGCTCGACGCTCATCTCGATGAACTCGGCTTTATCGTTCAGCACATCAAGGCTAACGGTCTCATTTCCTTCGTAAGCCTCGGCGGCTGGGTTGCTACAAACGTTCCTGCTCACTCCGTTTACATCCGTAACCGCAAGGGCGAGCTCATCAAGGGTATCACAACATCCAAGCCACCTCACTTCATGACAGACGCTGAAAGAGCAGCTAAGCTCGATATCGAAGGCATCTACATCGACGTCGGCGCAAGCTCCCGTGAAGAAGTTATGGAAGTATTCGGCATCAACGTAGGCGACCCTATCATGCCTGACGTACAGTATGAATACAACGACAAGAACAATACACTTTTCGGTAAGGCATTCGACAACCGTATGGGTTGCTACTGCATCATCGAAACAATGAAGAAGCTCATCGAAGAAAACGACCTCTACGTTGACGTAGTAGGTGGCTTTGCAGCTCAGGAAGAAGTTGGCACACGCGGTGCTCAGGTAACAGCTAACACACTCGTGCCTGACCTTGCTATCGTATTCGAAGGCTCTCCTGCAGACGACCTTTACCGTGGTCCTTGCGAATCTCAGGGCGCTCTCAAGCACGGCACACAGATCCGTCACATGGATGCAAGCTACATCAGCAACCCTGAATTCATCGCTCTCGCTAAGGAAGTCGGCGACAAGAACGGCATCCCTTATCAGTGCGCAGTACGCCGCAGAGGCTCCACAGACGCAGGCAAGATTCACCTCTTCGCAGGCAAGAACATCCCATGTCTCGTTCTCGGTATCCCATGCCGTTACGTTCACACACATTACAACTGGTGCGCTGAAAGCGATATCGACGCTACAGTAAACATGGCTGTTGAAGTTATCAAGGCTCTCTCCGAAGAATCCTACAACAAGATTTTCTTCAAATAAATTATGGTAAACATCGGTAACGACTGGGACAGCATTCTCGAAGGAGAATTCGATAAAGAGTATTATCTTAAGCTCCGTGATTTTCTCAAGACGGAATATAAGTCCCAGAAGATTCACCCTTCCATGTACGACATCTTCAATGCGTTGAAAAACACAGCGTACGAAGACGTCAAGGTGGTTATTTTAGGTCAGGACCCTTATCACGGTGTCAATCAGGCTCACGGGCTTTCCTTCTCCGTACAGCATGGAGTTGCCGCCCCTCCTTCACTTGTGAATATTTTCAAGGAATTGCGTGATGATATCGGCTTTGAAATCCCTGACCATGGCAATCTTACAAAATGGGCGCAGAATGGTGTGCTTCTGCTCAACACAGTCCTCACTGTACGCGAAAGCAAGCCTAACTCCCACAAAGGTATGGGCTGGGAAGTTTTCACAGATACTGTGATTTCTCATCTCAACCGCAGAGAGAAGCCTATGGTATTTCTGCTCTGGGGTGCAAATGCCCGCAGTAAGAAAAAGCTTATCACAAACCCAAACCACCTTATTCTCGAAACCGTCCATCCTTCCCCGCTTTCTGCATACAACGGCTTCTTTGGATGCAAGCATTTCTCCAAAGCCAGAGCTTTTCTGCAGGAGCATGGCAGTGATATAGATTGGAGCTTATAATGAGAGAATATTTTCTGAAATCGGCACGTCTCGGCTTTTCCAACTGGCGTGAAGAGGACATCGACCTTGCACGTACTCTCTGGGGTGCACCTGACGTGACAAAATATATCTGTGCTACGGGTGTTTTCACAGAGGAGGATATTTCCGCAAGACTTGCAAAGGAGCTTTCCAATTTCAAGGAATTCGGTGTGCAGTATTATCCGATGTTTGACCTTGAAAGCGGTGAGTTTGCAGGTGTGGGTGGTTTCCGTCCGTATGATTTGGATAAGAATATCTATGAAATGGGCATCCATCTCCGCAAGCCTTTCCAGCGCGGTGGCTACGGCACAGAATTGGCTAAGGCACTCATCAATTACGGCTTTGGTGTGCTCGGCTTCTCTGCTATTTTCGGCGGACATCATCCAAACAATGAAGGCTCACGTGCGCTGACAAAGAAGCTTGGCTTCACGTATATCGGTGACGAATTCTATGAGCCTACGGGGCTTTATCATCCGTCATATATGCTCAAGAGAAACGAATGGTCTGCGCCTGTAAGACGCAAGGACCGCGAGGTGACTGACTTTGACACCATCCTTTCGATTATCGACGAGTGCGAGGTTATGCACCTCGGTCTTTATGATGAAAAGGAGCCTATGTATCCTTACGTCGTGCCTGTCAACTTTGGCTATAAAGTAATTGACGGTGTTATCGAGCTTTATTTCCACGGCGCGGTTGCCGGCAGAAAATACGAATTGCTCAATAAGAATGGCAAGTGTACTTTCCAGATGGAAGCACCGAGCGAAATCGTACTCAAGCACGAGCATCGTGATATCACAACACGCTACCGCTCTGTTATGGGTAAGGCTGAAGTGAAGATGCTTGAGGGTGATGAAATCATCTCTGGTATTGAGGCCATCACCGACAGACGCGAGGACACAGCAAAGTTCGACTGGAACAGAGCTGCCCTACCTCGCACAGCGGTTTTCAAGCTGACTGCCACATCGATAACAGCAAAAGCAAACAAGGCTGAATAAGTTTATATGATAAAAGACCGTCCATAAGGGCGGTCTTTTTTGTTTACATTCTCACCAAAATGTGCTATGCTTTATGTATACTGTTTATCAGGGGGATAAATATGGATAAAAAAGAAATTTTCATAAGCTACCGCTCGACTGAAGAAGTGCACGCAAGATGGATTAAAGAGCTTCTCGAAGTCAACAACATCAGTTGCTGGATAGCTCCTGAATGCATCCCTTATGGTTCAAATTATGAAAAAGAAATTCCTATTGCACTTTCAAACTGTAAGGCGGTACTTCTTGTTGTTTCAAAAAAATCTCAACGCTCTAAGTGGGTACGCAAAGAAGTTCTCGCAGCTTTAAAGCTTGGAAAAATAATTTCCCCTTTTTTCATCGAGGACTGTAAGCTTGTAGGTATTTTCAATAAAAAACTTTCTCAAACCAAGCACTTCAAAGTTTTTGTCGACGTGCCAATTATTTTAGCCGAGCTTCTTGATTCGTTGCACACTATTATTGGCAAACCTTCCGATAAACCATATATTTTCATTGATACACCTGAAGAAACAGAACGAAAGCTTGAAGAAGCTGAAGAAAAAATAAAAAAAGAGTTGGCAAAAAAAGAATTTCAGGAACACATTAACGCTACTTTCATTCCACATTTTTTTGCTCCCATTAAACTTTTTTCTAAAAATAAAGACAAACCTTTCTCCAACAAAACACTACGTGAATTACTGTTAATAATGATAGGACTCTTTATTTTCTGCATTTTATACATCTATGTAGTAAGAAACTTTGTGGTGTAACTAACGAGGTATTTGTATGAATAAAGACGTCTATATCATTTGTCATCCATCTTCCAGAAGCACAGCAGAAAATATAGCCAATTTCCTCAAAAAGGACAATATTGGTTATGATATTACACCGGTCCATGCAACGGATGTTTATAACGATGAGTTTACTGATATTATAAAGTCATTTGGTGTTGTAATAGCTGTATTATCCAAAAAAGCGCAATATTCTGAACGTGTTCTGTTTGAATGTAACGCCACAGAAAACTTGAAAAAAACCTTCTTACCTGTTATGGCAGAAAATTTTACTCTGTCCTCAGAATTCAATTTCTTACTTTCAAATGTACAGCGTTTTGAAGCTTTTAAAGATGACTCCGTCGTTTCCAGAGAATTAAAAGCTTCAATTTATCGTGCACTCGGTAAGGAGTTCCACGAAGCCCAAGATGAGGAAATTAAATCTCTGGACAAAAAAACAGATTCGCTTTCTGCAATTAATTCTGAAAACGTTCAAAAAACTGCCGCAATCAATCCTCAGGACCTAACCTTCCCTGAAATCAATCATATATTGCCTGTAAGAATTATTTTATCTCCTTTCTATATGGTTTCTCACATTTTCAAAAAGGATGATGTAAGCAAATTTCTCAAACCATCTCTCAAAATCTCTACCGCTCCACTCATAGCATGTTGGCTTCTGCCCGCACTTGGCATGTTAATGCCTCCTTTCAAGCTGTCCAACGTGTTTATCTCTATATCTTTAGCCGTTTTATTTTTCATATTCACATATCTGACATATACAATTTGTCTAAAAATAGCAAAAAGAGATATTAACCAAGCAAGTATTTTCTGGGTTTCTTTTTTCTATTCAACTACCATTAATGTTGTAGGATTTTCACTATATATATTAACTTTTGCCTTATTGTCTAAACTGGGGTATAAATAATGAATACAATAGATGTTTTTATAAGTTATAAATCGGAATATGTGGAAAAAGCACGCGAGGTGCGTTCTATTCTCGAAGAAAATGGTTTATCTTGCTGGCTTGCATCGGATGATCTTGAGAACAAAAACA
>JAFYNW010000075.1 GCA_017547995.1 Clostridia bacterium
CCCTTGCCAAAAATATCGTAAATACCGAAGAACTCGTTGGAGTTTTCCTTTGGAACGATTTTAGCGAAATAGGATCTTGAAAGAGCCTGAATACCACCCTGGAAAATTGCTACACATACTGCGAGGAACCAGAACTCCCAGGTTTTGTCGAGCTGTACGGCAAAAAGTGCGATAGCGAGATAGCCGATGATTGAAATGTTGATAAGCTTTGTGCTTTCAACCTTTTTGGCAATCTTACCGAAGATAATGGCACATGGGAATGCTACAATCTGTGTAAGAAGAAGCGCAAGGAGAAGATTATCGTCTGTGATGCCTACGTCCTTGCCGTAAGAAGTTGCCATTTCGATAATTGTGTAAACACCATCGATATAGAAGAAGAATGCCAGCAAGAATGAGAAAATAGATTTATTCTTTGACATCTGCATAAGAGTTTCCTTGATTCTCTTAAAACTTTCTGCCACAGGATGTTCACTCTTTTTAACGTAATGAATCTGATTATAGCTTTTAGCAAGTGGAAGTGTGCACAAAAGCCACCATGCCGCATTGATTATAAACGCGATAATCGTTGCATTGAGTGTGCCGATGCCTGTTGATTCAGCTGTGAGCACAAGCACAAGTGAGATTGCAAACGGAACACAGCTGCCGATATATCCCCATGCGTAGCCGTTTGTACTTACTGTGTCCATTCTGTCTTCGCTTGTGATATCACAAAGCATTGAGTCATAGAAGATATTGCCGCCTGACATACCCACCTTTGCAATAATGAAAATTGCAATAAACAAAATCCAGTTTGTCGCAAAGCCCATAACTGCGCATCCTGCAACGCCTATCATCGCAAACGTCATAAACAACGGCAATTTATAGCCTTTATTGTCACCCAGCGTACCGAGCACAGGGCCGATAATCGCTACGATAATAGTTGTGATACTTGCGGCATATCCCCAATATGCCGTTGAAATATCCCCTTCAATACCTGCACCTGCCGCGAGGTTTTTGAAGAAAATAGGGATAATAGTGGAAATAAGCATTGTAAATGCGGAGTTACCCACATCATAAAGCACCCATGCTTTTTCCTGCTTTGTCATTTTCATCTTTATTTTCCCCCGAACGTTGCTTCAAAGCTTGTAAGCTCAGGCAACTCCCCTTTTATATATTTATAGAACTCGTAAATCATTTCACGGCATTCGTCCACGCCTGAATGCATAATGGAATCGAGCACGTCGGTTTCTTCTTTATATGCCGGTGCTGTCGGCGGAGACATACAGGAAAATGCACCCTTCTTGCCAACAAGCTTCTCAGTCTTTTCGACAAGATTTCTCTTTTCCAGAATTGCAGAAAAGAGACGCATATCATTCAGCGATTGTGTTAACTCACCTGCCGAAACGTTGTATATATCACCAATCAATGCAGGCTTGGAAAGCTTCTGTGGCAAATAATTGTTGCGAGGATAGCTGTAACGATATTTTTTGGAAACGTAAAGGTCAAACTCTGCTTCAAGCATATGATGCTGATTGATGATCGGTGCAGCTTCATCGACAAACGGATGAGCATTCTTGTCAAAGCAATAATGACATACACAGCCGATAAGATAAGCCGCGATGCTTTTGTCACGATACTTTCTGATGCTCATTTTCCCTTTTTCGAAGAAATATTTGCCCGGTTTATCATGAATCAGCGAGCCAACCTTGCTGATTTTTGTGCTGATATACGGCTTATAGAAAAACAACACGTCCGGCCCCTGAAGACCGAGGGCGTATTCATCCATATAGTTTTTTACAATATCCAGCACTTCACCCTGAAGCCCTGACATAACTTCCATGCCAAACTGGAAATGCGCTAAAATTGCAGGCATAGACTACCTCCAAGTGGATTTTTTACTGTAATAATTTTACTACAATTTTATCGATTTGTAAATAAAAATGTCATAGAAATAATACAACATTAAAAAACACCTGGCTTTATGAGACAGGTGTTTTGCGTATTAAAATAATTCATCCATAAGAATGTAATATCTCAGCTTATGCTCATCTTTTTCAACGCCAAGTGCCTTAAAAAGATAATCCGCATTGAAATCGTCGTATTTTTTCGTTGCATAACAGCCGATATAATTATCGCACAGACTGCGATAGCATATTGCGATATCATTCCATCTGTCCGCTTTGCCCATACGGTCGATATCGATGAAGCCTGAAAAAGCATCGTTGTCGATAAATACGTTAGGCAGGCAGAAATCCCCGTGGGAAAGCACGATATCCTCGTCAGGTCTGTTGTTTTTAAGCCATGTAAGAAGCGCTTCGGGGTTTTCAAATCCATCTTTTCCAAACGTCCCCTGCTGGGTATTTTCTAC
>JAFYNW010000076.1 GCA_017547995.1 Clostridia bacterium
TACTGTATCTGTTCTCCTCAACGTTCTTGAAGAAATCACAATCGGTATCAGCACAATCGACGCATAATATACAATAAAATAGCGGGCGGACGACCTCCGCCCGCATGAGCATATTTATACGGCTTTGCCGTAAAGTAAAAAGTAAGCGTGAAAAGTGAATAAGTGCAGTGTGCCTGCGGCGCATTAAATAAACGGGCGGGGCAAGCACCGCCCCTACACAACCCCTGTAGGGAATGGCGCCCTCGACATTCCGCCTATCAAATGTGACTTGTCACACCATAATGTCCCAACGGGACAATTCATGAGCGTCAGCTCAATTCATGACGAAAAGTCAATTCATGTGTGAAACACAATTCATTGTCACTTTATGTGACACCAACGCAACTTCCCCAAAACTAATGAAAGGGAAACATACAAAAATGGATCATATTCAGATTTACACAATAAAATCCAACGTAAAAATCGCTGAAGATACATTCAAGATGGTGCTTCTCGGCGATACAAGTCTTATCACAGCTCCTGGTCAGTTTGTGAACATCCAGCTCGACGGTCTTTACCTCCGTCGTCCTATCTCCATCCACGACTGGAACGAAGAATCCTTCACTATCATCTATAAGGTAGTCGGCAAGGGCACAGAACAGATGAGCAAGATGGCTGAAGGCCAGAAACTCGACATCCTCATGGGTCTCGGCAACGGCTACACAGTCAAGGAAGCTCAGCACGTTGCTGTTGTCGGCGGCGGTGTCGGCGTTCCTCCTCTCTACGCTCTTGCTAAGAAGCTCAAGGCTGAAGGCAAGCACGTTACAGCTGTTCTCGGCTTCGGCTACAAGGAACAGGTATTCTGCGTAGAAGAGTTCGAAAAGGTTTGTGACGAGGTTCTCGTTACAACAAACGACGGCTCCTACGGCATCAAGGGCTTTGTTACAACTGCTATGGAAGGCAAGAACATCGAATATCTCTATGCCTGCGGTCCTGAACCAATGCTCAAGGCTCTCCACAGAACAGGCATTCCTGGTCAGCTCTCCTTTGAAGCTCGCATGGGCTGCGGCTTCGGCGGCTGCATGGGCTGCTCCTGCAAGACTCTCACAGGCTATAAGCGCATCTGCGTTGAAGGCCCTGTAATGCTTACAGAGGAGGTATCTTTTGATGAATAAGCTCGAAGTTAAGCTCGGTGATCTCACACTTAAAAATCCTGTCATCCCAGCCAGCGGCACTTTCGGCTTCGGCTATGAATTCGCTCGCTTCTATGACCTCAATATCCTCGGCTCCATGAGCCTCAAGGGCACAACAAAGGATGCACGCTACGGCAATCCGCTCCCAAGAATCGCTGAAACGTCCCACGGCATTATCAATGCTATCGGCCTTCAGAATCCTGGTATCGACGCTGTAGTTGCAAACGAGCTTCCTAAGCTCAAGCCACTTTACAACGACAAGGTTATCGCTAACATCTCCGGCTTCTCTGTTGAAGAATACGTGCACACAGCATCCATGTTCGACAAGGAAGACCAGGTTGGCATTCTTGAAATCAACATCTCCTGCCCTAACGTAAAGGCAGGCGGTATGGCTTTCGGTACTTCCGCTGAAAACGCAGCACTCGTTTGCCGCGAAGTCAAGAAGGCAGTAAAGAAGCCTGTATTTATGAAGCTTTCCCCTAACGTAACAGATATCGTTGCTATCGCAAAGGCTTGTGAAGAAGCAGGCGCAGACGGTATTTCCATGATTAACACAATGCTCGGCATGAGAATCGACCTCAAGACAGGCAAGCCAATCGTAAGTACAAAGATGGCAGGCTTCTCCGGTCCTGCAATCAAGCCTGTTGCTGTGAGAATGGTATATCAGGTTTATGAAGCAGTCAAGATTCCAATCATCGGCATCGGCGGTATCGCAACTGCTGAAGACGTAATCGAATTTATGATGGCAGGTGCTTCCGCTGTACAGGTCGGCGCACAGAATCTCGTAAATCCATACGCTTGCCGTGATATCATCAACGACTTGCCAAAGGTTATGGAAAAGTACGGCATCGAAAAGCTTTCCGACATCATCGGCAAGGCACACTAAACCCGTAAACGGGAATGATATCCGACTTCGTCGGGTGATATCTGCTCTGCAGGTGAAATTCGCCGGAGGCGAGTGAAATATTTGCTTTGCAAATGTTAAGGTGCCTGCGGCGCATTAAATAAGTGGTACGTCATAAATGCCGTACCCTACAAAAATTTCAAACTCGTAGGGGATGGCGCTTGTCGACATCCCGCGGGCGGGCGCAGAGACCCGCCCCTACATAATACACAAAACCAATAAGGAGAACATTACCATGCGTGACGTAATTATTGCTTGCGACTTTAAGGATAAGGAAACAACTCTCAACTTCCTCAAGAAGTTCGAAGGCCTCAACCCATACGTAAAGATCGGTATGGAACTTTTCTACGGCGAAGGTCCTGACATCGTTCGTGAAATCAAGGCTATGGGCTACAAGGTATTCCTCGACCTCAAGCTTCACGATATCCCAACAACAGTTAGAAAGGCTATGGCTAACCTCGCTCGTCTCGGCGTTGATATGACAAACGTTCATGCTTCCGGCACAATCGCTATGATGGAAGCTGCAAAGCAGGGTCTTATCGAAGGCGCTAACGGCGGCCCAGTTCCAATGCTCCTCGCTGTTACACAGCTCACATCCACATCCGAAGAAACAATGCAGCGCGACCTTCTCATCCCTGAAAAGATTGAAAACGTTGTTGCTCACTATGCACAGAACGCACAGAAGGCAGGCCTTGACGGCGTAGTTTGCTCCCCACTCGAAGCTGAACTCGTAAAGAAGTCCTGCGGTGCTGAATTCAAGACAGTAACACCTGGTATCCGTTACCCAGACGGTGAAAAGGGCGACCAGTCCCGTGTTACAACACCTGAAAAGGCTCGTGAAATCGGCACAGACTTCATCGTTGTAGGCCGTCCTATCACAGCTCAGGAAGATCCTGTTGCAGCATACCTCCGCGTACGCAAGGACTTCCTCGGCGAATAATTGAATTTGGTGCAAAACAGGTTTTGCATCAGATTACGGAGATTCTGCTTTTCCGCAGGTCTTGTGTGGTTTTGCCGAAATGAATTCGTCAAAATCGGGTGGTTTCCCGTCTTTCAGGGTGGCTTATAAAATCAGACCGATGGAAATGCTGTTCTCTCTATAATTTTGCAATAATTCTCAGCAAGGTGACAGAAAATTCTTCTGTCACCTTTGCGTGGTTTTTCGGGATGTGTAATTTTCACCCGAAAACGGCCAATATTTATTGATATCCTCACAGATTTTCACATATCGAGCAGTAACCCACCCCAACCTGTCCATTTGTGAGGAACGAACACACAAGGGGTCCAGGGGTGTCCCCTCTGGTCGATAGAGGGTCCGGGAGAACGAAAGTCCCGGGGCATCTTTGGTTCTTTTGGGCAAACATAAAGAACACGTCGTAGACGAACCGAGCCTTGCGCTCGGCCGAAATCATTTCTTGCACTTTAAGCTTTGCCCTATATGCAATCCCTCCACCAACGTACGTTGGTCCCCCTCTCCGACTCACTAAGAGCCGACTTCGTCGGTTGCTCGCATGTACGCCGCCTGCGGGCGGTGCCTTTACACAAGTGAGGCTTTGTGGTAGGTGGCTTTGCCACACCACATCATTTGCATCAATTCATGCACGTTAACGTGCAATCCATTCCATCCAAGGAGACCAGAATAAATGGCATTTTTTGATAAAATCATGCAGGGTCTTGCCAAGACAAAGTCAAATATCGACTCTGCTCTCAACAGCGTTTTCGCTGTATTCCGTGAAGTCGACGAAGACCTTCTCGAAGAGCTTCTCGACGCTCTCATCATGAGCGACCTGGGCGCTTCCCTTTCCCAGGAAATCATCGATGAGCTCCGCAACCGCGCTAAGCTCGACAAGCTCGAATCTGAAGCTCAGGTCAAGGAAGCTCTCATCGACATTCTCAAGAATAAGATGACTCTCGA
>JAFYNW010000077.1 GCA_017547995.1 Clostridia bacterium
GAAAAAATCAGAAGTTGATAAAATGATCAACACATTCAGAAATATTTTTACGGAGGAGATGAAAATATGGCACTGCACTTAATAATGTCAGCATCCTATAATGCGCTGCTTTCCATTCTTCTCTACGTACTTGAAAAAAAGACAAGATTTTCCAGAGTGCCTTATAAAGCAAAGCAGATTACAATCAGTGTGCTTTTCGGCCTTATGGCGATTTTTGCAACAACCTCTCTCGGCGGCTTTGACATTGGCGACGGAACAATAATGAACGTGAGAGATGCCGCTCCTCTTTGCGCAGGCTTAATCTTTGGCGCACCTGCCGGCATTATTGCAGGTATTATCGGCGGTATATACCGCTACGTTGCAGTATATTTCGGCATTGCCGGAACGTATACTCAGCTTGCATGCAGTGTTTCAACGATTATCGCAGGCTTCTTCGCGGCAATCCTCCGCAAGTTCATGTTCGATGATAAAAAGCCAACCTGGCTTTATGGTCTGGGCATCGGTATGGTGACGGAAGTTTTCCACATGCTGATGATATTCTTTACCAATATGGACGATGCGGTAAACGCATTCGAATTCGTAAAGATTTGCACAGTGCCTATGGTAATTGGCAACGGTCTTGCCGTTGGTATTGCCGTGTGCATAGTATCCTTGATCAGCCGTGAAAGATGGAGTCTGAAAAAGGAACAGCAGCAGATTTCACAGACCTTCCAGAGATGGCTTTTAATCTGTATCATAATCGCATTTGTGGCAACAAGCTTATTCGCATCTGTACTGCAGACAGGCATGAGTGAGGTGCAGACAAACAAGACCATCGAGCTGAGCCTTTCCGACGTCTATCAGGACATCCTTGACGAGTCAAATACCAATCTGCTTGGGAAAACCGAAGGCATAAATGCCGAGTATAATAACGGTGAAAGCCTTCAGGCGCTTGCTGAAAAGTATAACGTCATCGAGGTCAATATCATTGACGAAGCAGGATTTATCGTCGATTCCAATAAGGCTGAATATATCGGCTACGATATGAGAAGCGGCGAGCAGTCGGGCGAATTCGTAACTGCACTGCTTAAAAATGGCGAGTCGCAGTATATTCAGGATTACAGACCTACGTCATACGACAACGTCAGCATGAGAAAATACGGTGCGATTGCACTTGCTGACGGCGGATTCATTCAGGTGGGCTACGACAGTGCACAATTCCGTGCAGATATTGACAAATACGTCAAGACAGTATCGAAAAACCGCCACGTAGGCAACTCGGGCTTCGTTGCAATCTGCGATGAAAACTTCAATCTTGTAACCTATATGGACGATTTTGAAGGTGAAAACTTAAACGTAATAGGCATAACGGTTGACAGGGAAAACACAGCCGAGGGCGAAATCTTTGAAGCTGTGGTCTATGGCAAAGAATACCTCTGTTCATATCGTTTCGTAGAAGGCTACTATATCATCGGCGCTATGCCAATGTTTGATGCTCTGTTTATGAAGGAGGTTTCCGTATACGTCAATACGTTTATGGAGGTCC
>JAFYNW010000078.1 GCA_017547995.1 Clostridia bacterium
GGCTCGCCGTCAATATTGTCGGCATCGATGAGCAGCAGACGGGCAAGTCCGTCGGAATCGACCACAATCGTTTCGCCGTCCCATTCAGCCCTCAGCACCATAATAAGCTGATTACGCACGAACTTCTTGTATTTCGCAATTTCTGTATAATGAAAACTATAAATACCGGAATGCATAGTCGTTACTCCTATTATTCTCTTTCAAGCATTACGCAGGATTCCACGTGGCTTGTGCGCGGGAACATATCGAAGGCGGAGGCTTTTTTGAGCTTATAGCCGTTTTCGCTGAGGATTTTCACGTCGCGCGCCATTGTGGAGCAATCGCAGCTGACGTAGACAACCTTTTCAGGTGCGAGTGTGAGAATCGCATTGATGGTATTCTCGTCCATACCCTTACGCGGAGGGTCGACGCAGATTACGTCCAGCTTTACGCCCTTCTTGATGAGCATATTGGCACCCTTGCCTGCATCTGCGCAGAAAAACTCTGCGTTTTCGATGCCGTTGCGCTGTGCGTTGAGCTTGGCATTTTCAATGGCCTCAGGCACGATTTCGATGCCGTAAATCTTCTTCGCCTTCTTTGCAAGGTGGAGAGTTATAGTACCGATGCCGCAGTAAAGGTCGAGCACTGTCTGTGTGCCGTCGAGCTGGGCATATTCGAGAGCCTGGTCATAGATAGTTTCGGCCTGCTCCTTATTTATCTGGAAAAAGGCAGACGGTGAGATTTCGAAAATATTGCCGCACATCTCGCCAGTGAGTGTGTCTTTTCCATAAACTGTAATATTTGTCTTGCCGAGGACGGCATTTGTCTTATCCGGATGGATATTGAGCACGATGGAAGAAAGCATAGGGAATTCGCTTGTAACCTCTGCGATAAATGCCTTGAGCTTCTTTACTTCCTTCTGTGTCACAACGAGGACGAGCTGCATTTCGTCCTTGCCTGTGCGGATATAGATATGACGGAGTACACCCTTGTGAGCGATTTCATCATAGACCGAAAGACCGTTTTTCTGCCAGAAATCGCAGACAAAATGAGCGATTTCGTTGGACTTTTCCTTCTGAAGCAGACAGTTTTCCATAGGGATAACGTCGTGACTTCGCGCTCTGTAAAAGCCTGTCGTCACCTTGTCATTCTTGACGGCAACAGGATACTGAGCCTTGTTTCTGTAATGGCTGACCTGCTTTGAGCCTGCCATAGGCACCTCATAATCGATGCCTGCAATACGCTTGAGGGCGCTTTCCACCTTTTCTTTTTTGAACCACAGCTCTTCATCGTATGTCATGTGATGGAAGTCACATCCGCCGCATTTTGGGAAATGTGGGCAGAGGGATGCTGTTCTTGAAGGGGATGGCACGAGCAATTCTTCGATGATGCCGTAGCACACGTTCTTCAAAACCTTCACAATACGAATAAGGCAGACGTCCTTACGAACGCTGCCTTTTACGAAACATACCATATTTTCAATTCTGCAGATGCCGAAGCCTTCTGCGCTGTAGCCTGTGATCTCGCCCTTGTAAATCTGGTTTTTTTCCATGTTTATACCTTAATTCTGTGATTAGTTGAGAATGTCAGCGATTTCTGTAACCGGGATGAAGAAATCGACTATACCCACAACGTTAGGGGCAATCGAATAAGGCTGGTAGACGATTACGAGGAAAACTTCCCCTGTCTGCTCGTCCTTATGTACGTAGAAATCCTGCTCGACGAAGGTTTCACCAAGAAGCTCTTCATAGTTATCAAACAGGTCACTCTTCTCCTTTGCCTGCTTCTTCAGGATTTCAAGGATACGAGGCATATATTCATCCTTTTCCACCTTGAAAAGCTCAGGGAAAGTGATGATTGCGCCGTTTTCCTTATTGAAGGTTTCGCAGGAGAGAGTTGTATGTGCGGAGTTGCCGCCGCTGTACTCAGAATGTGAGCGCACAACGGAGAATACTCTTTCATCGTTGCATGCCGCCCAGAAGTCCGAGTGCATAAAATATTCGATATATTCGCTCTCATTTTCCTTGGCAAAATCATAGCTGTCGTTTGCCATGAGATAGAATTCTTCGCGGAAATAGATTGTCTGCTACTCGAGAATATTCTCATAATATGAATTGATATTCATAATATTTTCATCGTCGCCTTCGACGTGAGGGAAGTTGATATCGGCTTCAGCAAGCACGACTGTGCCTTCCTTGCCTTCTTCGGCTTCGAGATAGAGAGTTTCTGTCAGACCCATACTTACGTAATCGTAAATATTACCTTCTTCCACAGGCTGTGCAGAAGTTGTCGGAGCAGCTGTAGTGCTTTCTGTTGGTGCTGTGGTAACGGGAGCGGCTGTAGTAGCCTCAGTCGCTCCCTGTTTATTACATCCAGAAAAACAAGCAAGCATAATTACGCAAAGCACAAAGGCGATAGCTTTCATCTTATTTTTCATAGTGAGTTCTCCTTACTCTACAGATACGATGTAGGAATATACAGGCTGACCGCCGTAGATTACGTTGATTTCGCCGTTTTCAGCATACTTCTGGAATACTTCGCCAACTGCGTTAGCCTTATCTTCGTCAGCACCTTCGCCGTAGAAGATTGTGATGAAGCATTCGTCCTTGCCTTCGCACATATGTGCTGCCATCTTGTCGATAACAACGTCTGCGTCAGCGTCTGTTGTGAGAAGCTTATCGTTTACGAGAGCCATAAAGTCGCCCATTGTAATCTTATTGCCGTCGATTTCAGCATCACGTGCTGCGTAAGTCATCTGACCTGTCACAACGCTCTTTGCTGCTTCTGTCATATTTTCCTTGTTTTCTTCTGTATCCATATCAGGATCGAAAGCGAGGAGAGCGGAGATACCCTGTGGAACAGAGCGTGTTGGGATAACAACAATCTTCTTGTCCTCACAGATGAGAGCTGCCTGCTCTGCTGCCATGATGATGTTCTTATTGTTAGGAAGAACGAAAACGATTTCCGCAGGAGTCATATCAACGGAGTTGAGGATGTCTTCTGTGGATGGGTTCATTGTCTGACCGCCCTGAACCATATTGTCAACGCCGAGGTCAACGAATACGCTTTCAAGACCTTCACCTGCTGCAACGGAAACGAAGCCGTACTTCTTTTCGATTTCAGCCTTCTTTACTGCAGGAGCTTCTTCCTGCTTTTCGAGGTCAGCCGCATCAACTACTCTGAGGCCCTGTTCTCTTGCGAGTTCTTCGAACTGTTCACGCATATTTTCAATCTTGATGCGGGAAAGACGGCCGAACTTGAGAGCTTCGCCGAGAGCCTTGTCCGGATTGTTTGTATGAACGTGTACCTTGATAAACTCATCGTCTTCAACTACAACAACGCTGTCGCCGATGGAATCGAGGAAGCTTCTGAATGTTGGAACGGACTTTTCCTTGTCTGTTCTTTCACAGATAAACTCTGTGCAGTATGCGAAAGTAATGTCTCTTTCGTCGAATACGAGGTAGTCAACGCCTGTTTCAGCAGCGCTCTTTACCTTTTCTTCAGGCTTATAAGTGTTTTCAGGCTTCTTGCCTGTTACAGCTGCCTGTACGCCTTCCATGATTACGATATAGCCGTAAGCACCTGCGTCAACAACACCTGCCTTCTTGAGGACAGGGTTGAGCTCCATTGTGTTAGGAAGCTCAATCTTGGCAGCTTCGATTGCGATTGCGATAACCTCGTCGAGACCCTTGCCTTCTGCAGCAGCCTTTACAGCAGCTTCAGCGGAAACGCGGGAAACTGTGAGGATTGTGCCTTCTGCAGGCTTCATAACAGCCTTATAAGCTGTCTTTACGCCCTCTGCGAGAGCGTTTGCGAAATCTGTTGCACCAGCTGTTTCCATTTCCTTCATAGCCTTTGTAAGACCTCTGAAGAGAAGGGATGTGATAACGCCGGAGTTGCCGCGTGCGCCTCTGAGAAGGGATGTGGATGTGATTTCACAAGCCTTGGAGAGGGAGATTTCTTCGTACTTTGCAAGTTCTCTTGCAGCTGCGTTGAGAGTGAGGGACATATTTGTGCCTGTGTCACCGTCCGGAACAGGGAAAACGTTGAGAGAGTTGAGCTGTTCCTTGTTTTCCTCAACAGCGGATGCTGCGAGAGTCATCATATTTTTGAAAAGTTCACCGTTAATTACTTTATTCAAAGTTCACTGCCTCCTAATCCATGCGAATTGCGTCTACGCAGATGTCAACGCTGAGCACCTTTGTGCCGGACATACGTTCTACGTTGTAGCTTACTTCGTTGATGATAGACTGGCATACTGCTGTGATATTTACGCCATAGTTTACTGCGATGTGGAGTTCGATTGTGATGCCTTCTTCAAACTTCTGAACCTTGACACCCTTCTGCATATATTCCTTCTTGAGAAGATGTACAAGACCGTCCTTGAGGGAAACGAGCACCATGCCCTTGACGCCGAAGCAGTTGATTGCAGCATTACCTGCAATAGAAGCGATAACGTCGTCAGAAAGTGTTACTTTGCCATATTCGTTATTAATTTCCATATTACCTCCTTGAGATTTCGCGCACCGAAAAGCTGCGCTCTTATTGGGATATATTGAAGAATTTTACTTGAGTACAAATGTACATATATATCAGTATTATACCACTATTTAATGTATAACGCAATATTATTTTGAACTTTTAAGGATTTTTAATACTATCTTAAAGTTTTTTCTTCCAGTTTGGAACAAAATGCATAAAAATGGAGTCTTATATAGTAAAATGATAGGAGGATTTACTATGAAACGGATTAAAAGTTTAATACTCTTCACATTATCAATATGCATTTTCCTCTCGGGATGCAGTGCAAAAGCAGAAAGCATGGCGCAGGATAACTACTATGCCGTATCCACAACTGCGGCCGCTATGGAGATGAAGCCGGGCGACAGGCTTGAAAACGGCACGGCGACAGACGGCGCTCTTGGTGCAGGTGCAGAGGTCCCTGAGGTGCCGAATCCTGAAGAAAAGCTTATCTACACCGCCAACGTTTCGCTTGAAACCCTCGAGTTTGATGCAGCGCTTGAATCTGTCAAGGCATACATCAAGGAGGTTGGCGGATTTATCGAGCAGTCCGACCTCTATTCCAATTCGGGCTACGACCGCTACGACGGCAGCCGATACACAGGCTCACGTCACGCAAACATCACGGCGCGAATCCCTCAGCAGCATTACAATGAGTTTCTCGCAAAGACTCCTGAATGGGGCGTTGTGCAGAATCAGAATACCTACGTTGAAAACATAACTCAGCAGTACAACGACGTTTCCCTTCAGCTCGACTCGCTCAATATTCAGCACGAAAATCTGCTCAGTATGCTTGAAAAGGCAACAAAGCTTGACGATATGATTCGCATTGAGGAAAGCCTTGCCAACGTGCGCTGGCAGATTAACTCGATTACTTCCCAGCTGAAAAACTGGGATACTCAGGTGGCTTACAGTACTGTACATCTCAACATCAGCGAGGTAAAGCAGTATACACCGACCGAAAAGGACAGCTTCCTTACACGAATCAGCAAGGCATTCAAAAATGGCTTTGAAGATTACGGCGAATTCCTGGCTGACTCTGCCGTTATGCTGACTCACGGTCTGCCATTCATCGTAACCTTCGGCATCGTTATTCTTGTTGTCGTGAAGATTACACGCAAGATTTCGGCTCACCGCAAAGCAAAGAAGCAGGAAAAGTCTGAAGAAAAGCAGGACGAGGAAA
>JAFYNW010000079.1 GCA_017547995.1 Clostridia bacterium
ATTGCATTGGTTGCAATAGGTGTTTTTGTGGCGGCCTGGGCAGGTATTGCGTATTCCGACTATGCCGACGTTGCTATAAGTTTTGATAAACCAAAGTTTTGTATTTCAACAATGACGGCAGGTGATGGTGGGTCAGGGAAATATCTTGGTATAGGATATTCATTTGATATTGACGGACATCTGGATGACGGAAGGTATGAAGTTGATACCTATACGTACAAGATTTTCGGTATTACAATAAAGCAGGATGAGGCGAATCCGCAAAAAGGATAGGTTGTCAGGTAAAGTCAATAATGTATATTTTATTAAAGAGCAGGGTTTAATTCAACCTTGCTTTTTTATTTTTCAAATATTCTCCTTCGCCTTGAAAAAATCCTTTCAAGTTGGTATAATAATATCATCTGAACAACCGGAAGGTGAACTATGAAAAATAAAATCAAAGAACTTACAGATAAACTCAATCACTACGCCAAGCTTTATTATGAAGACGATGCCCCTGCCATCTCCGACTATGACTACGATATGATGGCTCAGGAGCTGAAAAAGCTGGAGGCAGAGTATCCTGAATATATTCAGCCTGATTCTCCGCTTCACCGCATCGGCGGCAAGCCTCTCGAAAAGTTTGAGCAGGTGACACACGCCTATCCGATGGAAAGCCTCAACGACGTATTCTCCTTCGATGAAATCCGCGATTTCGACAATACGGTCAAGGAGCGTTTTCCACAGGCTGCTTATTCTGTCGAGGTGAAAATCGACGGTCTTTCGGTCTGCCTCGAATATGAAAACGGCTATCTCAAGACGGGCGCGACACGCGGTGACGGCACAATCGGTGAAGTCGTAACCAATAACATCCGCACAATCAAGGAAATTCCGCTGAAAATTGACGACGACCGTCATATTTTCATTCGCGGCGAGGTGTATATGCCTCACAAATCCTTCAATGAAATCAACGAAAAGCGCGAGAAGAATGGCGAGCAGCTCCTTGCTAATCCTCGTAATGCTGCCGCAGGCTCACTCCGTCAGCTTGACAGCAAAATCTGTGCAGAGCGCAAGCTTTCAATCTTCTGCTTCAACCTTCAGAACAGCGCGCAGATGGGCATTTTCAGCCACGAGGAAGGCCTTGAGCTGATTACGTCACTCGGTCTTAAAACCGTTTCTCCACGCCTTAAAACGGGTAATATCGACGAAGTTCTGGCCTTTATCGAAAAGGTGGGCACAGACCGCTATACCCTCGATTTCGATATCGACGGCATCGTAATCAAGGTGGACGATTTCGATATCAGAAACGAAATGGGCTCGACAGCAAAGGCGCCTCGCTGGGCGGTGGCTTATAAGTATCCGCCTGAAGAAAAGCCTACGATTCTCCGCGACATTCCTATAAAGGTGGGACGCACAGGTGTGCTTACTCCTAACGCGGAGTTTGACACAGTCCGTCTTGCCGGCACAAGCGTTTCACGCGCTACGCTCCATAATCTCGACTTTATCCGCGAAAAGGATATCCGTATCGGTGACACAATCATCGTCCGCAAGGCTGGCGACATCATCCCTGAGGTCGTCCGCGTCGATACGTCTAAACGTACGGGCGAAGAGGTAGTCTTTGAAATGCCAACCCATTGTCCTGTCTGCGGTGCAGAAGTCCGCGTCGACGAAGAGCGGGCGGCAATCAAGTGTACGGGTGCAGAATGTCCTGCCCAGCTTTCACGTAAGCTGACTCATTTCGCAAGTCGTGCCGCAATGGATATCGAAGGCCTCTCCGAAGCACGAATCGACCTTCTGCTCGAAAGCGGTCTTATCAGAAATCAGGCCGATTTATATAAGCTCAGCCCTCAGGACGTGGCTCAGCTCGACAGAATGGGTGCAAAATCGGCAGAAAATCTTATAAATGCCATCGAAAACAGTAAGTCACGCGGCCTCGCAAAGCTTCTCTTCGGCCTGGGCATCGACCTTATCGGCCAGAAGGCGGCAAAGGTACTTGCGC
>JAFYNW010000080.1 GCA_017547995.1 Clostridia bacterium
GAGAGCATAAGGAGAATGTAAGCCTTGAGGTTATACTTCATTTTGACGATACCGATGTGGAAAATCGGTGTGATAACCTTCATCGGAGCAGCGGAGCATTCAAATACACCGCCCTGATAACGAAATGCCTGATAAACGAGGAAGAGCAATGCAAATACAATGCAGATACCGAGAACGATAAACTGTACGTTTTCGTCAAGGCCGAGCACTTCTGTGTAGCCTGTGACCATAGACATTGCAAAACTGAAAATAAGGCTTACAAGGAGAAGCCATGGCACAAGGCGGAAAGCAAACATAAGCTGCACCTTGATGCTGTGCCAGATAAGCTTGAAATCGCCAAGCCATTCAAAGAGGTATGATTTCTTGACCTTGATACCTCTGATGAGCATACCGTAAACGTTGTACATACAGATTGTTATCGGTGCTGTGACGAGCATACTGAGAGCGCTGATGATTGTGTTTGCGCCTGTCGCTTCAAAGGTCAGTATACTGCAGATGGAAACGACAACCTGGAAAATGGCAAGCATAAGAGCCATAAATGCGATGAGCGAAAGGTTATCGTTGAAAATACGAAGAGCCTTCTTGCGTATTTCTTTGTTTTTCATATAATATCACTCCTTTCGGGTGAGTGGGACGGGGTTACATTAGTGTATCTTCATTATCAACATCCTTAACATGGTTGAAATTACCATTGTTATAGAGAAGAATACCTGTGATATGGAAGCGTGGATAGATAAAGAAATTGAGGATAATATTGCTGAAAAAGCTTATTACGACAGCAATGGACGAAGCTTCAAAAATAGCATTGAGTATGCCAAATACCACGATAAGTGGCAGACACATACTCATCCATAAGGATACATAATCTTTGAAGCAATACTTCATCTTTTCGATGCCGTCATCGAATGCAGCACCTACATAATAGTAAGGGTCGGCGGCACATTCATAGAGAGCACCGTTGTATTGCAGCTGCTTATAACAGATAAGTACCAGACCGGCTACAGTGCCGATGATTACACCGAGAGAACCGAGAAGAGCCGACATTATAACTATTAAGAAATACAGGATGTACCAGCCGATAAGCTTTATCATCAGCAAAAACTGAACTTTAATACCGTGAATGATAAACTTACCATCTGTCAGCCACGAAAAAATGAAATTGCTGTCGGTAGTCTTTTTCTGAATTACCCTTGTGTAAACATGGTATGTACACATAAGCAGAGGGGCTGTTACGATAATCTGAAGAATTATAACAGCAATCCCTAAAAAGCCCTGCGGATCAAGAGCATCGAAAAAGGTGTTGAACACAGTGGTGAGAATTGCCAGAAGCAGAATTATATTGCGATTTTCTCTGTAAATCTCGCTTGCTCTGTCGCGGTAGTTATCAATTCGGTTCATAGTGTACCTCCTTTTTGCGGGGGTGGATATACTTACTTCTTCATAGAGCCTTTTCTTTTTGCGTGGTGGATAGCCTTCTTTTCCTTTGGCTGCTTGATGGAATGGAATTCAACCCATTCGCCGTTGATGAGATAAGGCATTTCTTCCTTTGGCTTCTGCATACGCTCAAACATAAGCATTGTAGCCATATTAAACTGTGGCATAAAGACCATAATATAATATGTAAAGCCGAGGATGCCGAGAGCATAGCAAAGGATTGTTGGAAGAGTTGTTGCGAAAATCATCGCCGCAAGGATTGGGACGAAGGAGATAATCCAGCTTGGGAGATAGGAAATAGCAAGGATGAGATAGCGGTAAACGTGTGGTTTGATGAAATCCTTGCCGATATCAAAGCGCATCTTGACCTTGAGGTGTGTTTCTTCACCTGCGAAGAAAAGACCGCCCGAATACTTGAGCATGTGGAGTGTGTATGGGTAAGCCGCAAGGATGAGCACGCCTGTAAACGTTACAGCCGCAACAGCCATGTTGATGAGGGAGTCGCCGCCTGCAAGGCTGTCGCCCCAGATAGCGTAGAGAATACCCATTGGGCAGCATACGTATGCGATAAACCATACTGTGAGGCAGCCCCAGTAGTAAAACTGAGTGAAAAGGCTGTCCTTGAGCTTCTTGCCGTCCTTGTAGTAGCTTACTACGTTATCAAAAGAAGCATCCTCGCCCTTGTTCATTCGGTGGCACATATTGAGCTGACCGATGTAAGCAGGGCCGAGAAGGACGATAAGAAGAACAACGCCTGCGATGGAAAGGGCATTGCTGCCGATAAGGCTCATTGCAAACTGTACGATGAGTGCGATAGCAAGAAGAAGGAATGCCGACTTTCTGACCTCGCCCTTATTTGCATTGATAAATGATTTAGCTGATTTTTTGATGAGTGATGTGTTGAAATTTCTCATGTGTTTCCTCGTGTGGAGTTTTTGTTAATAATAGTGCAGGTGATATGACTTATTCTGCCGCAGTTGTGTCTTCAGCAGGTGCTTCAGTTGCAGGAGCTTCAGTTGGTGTTTCAACAGGTGCAACTGTTGGTGCTTCAGTAGGAGCTTCCGTTGGAGTTTCAACAACAGGAGCGTTAGGGTCTGTGCCGTAAAGCGTTACCTTGTCGAGACGCTTGTATGTGCTTGTAGCTTCGTGTGTCTTGGAAACTTCAACGCCGTCGATATAGATAATACGGTATGTGTTAGCCTTGTAGCCTGTGTAACCGACGTTCTTTACCTTGACTTCGTTTGGTGCAAGAGTTGGGTCGTATACGTGCTGTTCTTCGTATGGGTTTGTAGAAAGGATTTCTGTGATAACCTTTACGCTCTTGCCCGGTGTTTCCTGAGTACCGATGATTTTAACTGTGATAGTGCTCTTGCCAACGGCTGTTTCAACCTTGATTGGGAAGTTTGTGTTGTTTCTGAACTTGAAGTCCTGACCGCCGTAAACAAAAGTTGCGTCCTGGCCGACAGGTGTGTAGGAAACAACGAAGCTGTGGTTACGTCTTACTGTGATTTCCATATCGGCATACATAGCCGCCATGTAGATTGTGGAAGAAACCTGACATACACCGCCGCCGAGACCGTCTACAACCTCGCCCTGACTGAATACGAGAGCATCCTGATAGCCCTTTTCGCGTGTAATCTTGCCGACCTGCTCTGTGTAGGAGAATTCTTCGCCCGGCATGATGACTGTTTCGCAGTCCTTTGCCGCAATGCGGATGTTGGAAGTACGGCTGACCTGATTGCCGTTGAAGGATGTGCTCTGGCTGGAGAGTACGTCACGGAAAATCATGGACTTGTACTGCTCGTCTGTGTAAGTAGGCTTTGTAATTGTAACAGGGATGGAAACTGTGTCGCTGTCTGCGTTTGC
>JAFYNW010000081.1 GCA_017547995.1 Clostridia bacterium
TACGCGTTCAAAGAGTTCCTTAACCTGAGTTACCTTTGGAGCGCGGATAGCGTAGAGCACCTGAGCTTCAGACTGAACAACGTTAGGAGCTGTGCCGCCTGTGTTGATAACTGCATAGTGGATACGAGCTTCGTCAATCATGTGTTCACGCATATAGTTTACGCCGACGTTCATAACTTCAACTGCGTCGAGAGCGGAGCGGCCGAGGTGTGGAGCACCTGCTGCATGAGAGGAAAGACCGTGGAATGTATAGAATACACGGAAGTTAGCGAGGGAGCCGGAGCCTGTTACGCCGTTTGTCCAGCCCGGATGCCATGTGAGAGCGATGTCGCAGTCATTGAAGCAGCCTTCGCGGACGAGGAATGCCTTACCGCCTGCGTTTTCTTCTGCAGGACAGCCGTAGTAACGGATTGTACCAGGGATATTCTTTTCGACCATATAGTCCTTGAGGGCAACTGCAGCTGCCATGGAAGCCGCGCCGAGGAGGTTATGACCACAGCCGTGACCGTCCTTACCTACTTCGATAGGGTCGTGGCTTGGCACGTCTGCCTTCTGGGAAAGACCGCTGAGAGCGTCGTATTCACCGAGAAGAGCGATGATTGGGTGGCCTGAGCCGTATTCAGCAACGAAAGCTGTTTCTTCGCCACCGATACCCATTGTGACCTTGAAGCCCATTTCTATCATATAATCGGATTCTTCCTTAGCCGATTTGAATTCCTGGAAGCGGGATTCTGCATATTCCCATACTGCATCGGAAATGCGGATTGTTGCATCTTTTCTGTTTTCAACCAATTTTGCAAGATCCTGAACGTAACTCATTTGTTATTTCCTCCTTGAGTTGTTTATTTCGTGATATGTCTATTGTACACAAAATGAAAAGATTTTTCAATAGTTTTTTGTGGGATTTGCGAAGAAAAATTGAGATGTGGCGAGGTGATTATTTGATAGACAGACTACGTTTTTGCGGGACGTCGAGGGCGCCGTCCCCTACAATACGTACAAGCAATGCCCTCCCCTACAATATTTTGTTGTCCGCAGGGCATACAAAAAAGGCTCTCCGTATGGAGAGCCTTTCAGGTTATTCAATTGAATTAGTTAGCGAATGTAACTTCTGTGAAGTTAGGACCACCTGCAACGCCTGTCCAGAAGCCCTGTACGTTTTCTGCAACGAGAACAACTGGAATCTGTGTGAAGAGTGGGAGAACGAAGCTCTGTTCGCCTACCATGTAGTCTTCGATTTCGTGGAGCTTTGCAATGTAAGCATCTGGATCTGTGATTTCGTATGCTTCCTGAACGAGCTGGTCGTACTTGTCATCTCTGATGGACTGGCAACCGTCGATCTGTGCATCTGTTGTGAAGATCTTGAAGTAGTTGAGTGGGTCAGAGGAGTCGTTGTTTGCGTAACGGCAAGCTGTGAAGTCACCGTTGTCAACGAAGTCATAGAATACGCCGCCTTCAACGCTCTTGAGTTCAACTTCTACGTAAATCTGGGACCAGAACTGCTGGAGCATCTGAGCAACGTCAGCGTGGAACTGGCTGTTGGAGTAGAGGTATTCGAACTTGAGCTTGTTGTTTTCGTTGTAACCTGCACCTTCCATAAGCTTCTTAGCTTCTTCGAGGTTGTATGTGTGGTAGGAAGCTTCTGCACGGAAGTCGTCTGTCTTACCTGCGAAGCCGTATGGGATGAAGCCGTCGAGCTGAACGATGAATTCGGAACCGCCGCCGAGGATTTCGATCATAACTTCCTTGTTAACTGCGAGTGTGAGAGCCTTTCTTACGTCAGCATTCTTGAATGCTTCTACTGTGCCCTTAGGACCGCCGTTGAAGAGAACGAAGTATGTGGATGTGTACTTTTCGCCCTTGTGGAGCATGTTAGCGTAGTCAGCGTTTGTGGAAACTTCTGTTGGAACATTGAGCGCTACGTCGAGTTCGCCAGCCTTGAATGCGTTGAGCTGAGCTGTGGAGTCAGGCATTACGAGCCATGTAATCTTGTCGAGTGTTACGTTTTCTGCGTTCCAGTAGTTTTCGTTCTTAACGTAAACTGCCTGTTCTTCTGCGCTGATGGATTCGAGCTTCATAGCGCCGAGGCAAGGGTAGATTGTACCGTCAACGGACCATGCGCTTTCGTGTTCGATAGCGAAGTCAGGTCTTACAGGAGCTGTTACATTACCTGCGAAGAACTTGTAGAAGAATGGGTGCTTGGAGAGAAGCTTAACTTCGAATGTGAGGTCGTCGATAACGTTAACGCCAACGTCTGTCATGTCAGCAACGTCCATCTGCTTTTCAGCAGCTTCTGCTGCGCCAACGATGAAGGATGTGAGGTTACGTGCAGCGTATGCGTTCATTGGGCCGTAGCCGATAGATCTCTTGATACCGAATACACAGTGTTCAGCTGTGAGAGGTTCACCGTCGGACCACTTGATGCCTTCCTTGAGCTTGAATGTATATGTGAGGCCGTCTTCAGAGATTTCGTAGCTTTCGCAGAGTTCGTTCTGGTATTCACCGTTAACGTCTGTCTTGAAGAGGTTAGCGCCTGTCTGAGCATATACGTTGCTCATTGCTGTTGTGGACATGAGAGCTGGGTCGAGTGTTGCGAATGTTGTGTTTGTTGCTGTTACGATTTCAACAGGGCCTTCTGCTGGAGCTGCTGTTGTTGTTTCGCCTGCTGCTGTTGTTGTGTTACCAGCTGCAGCTGTTGTATTTGTTGTTTCTTCCTTGGAGGAGCAACCTGCAAAGAGAGAGAGGCACATTACAAGTGCAAGCATAAGAGCTGTAAACTTTTTCATTTTAATTTTTCTCCTTGATAATTCTTAAAAACTAGTCGTAGAGGTGACATGCAACCTGAGAGTTGCCCACCTTTCTAAGTTTTGGAGTATCTTTTGCACATACTTCCATTGCCATCGGACATCTTGTTCTGAATGCACAGCCTGATGGGACGTTGAGTGGTGATGGGATTTCGCCATCGATAGCCGCGATTTCGCGGTTTCTCATGAGGTGTGGGTCAGGGATTGGGATAGCGGAGAGCAATGCTCTTGTGTAAGGATGAAGCGGATTGCGGTAAAGCTCATTGCTTTCGCCTACTTCAACCAGACTGCCGAGGTACATAGCACCGATTCTGTCGGAAATATGCTTAACTGCACCAAGGTCGTGAGCGATGAACAGATAAGAGATGTTTCTTTCTTCCTGGATCTTTTCAAGAAGGTTGATGATCTGGGCCTGAATAGAAACGTCAAGTGCGGAAATAGGTTCGTCGCAGACGATGAACTTTGGATTGAGAGCCAACGTTCTCGCTATCGAGATTCTCTGACGCTGACCGCCTGAGAATTCATGTGGATAACGTCGGATGTGGTCGGGTTTAAGCCCGACGATCTCCAAAAGCTCACTTGCTTTTTCATCCTTTTCTTTGGAAGTTGGGTACAAATCATGTATATCCATAGGCTCACGAATGATTTCGCCTACAGTCATACGGGAGTTAAGTGATGCGTAAGGGTCCTGGAAAATCATCTGCGCATCTTTGCGGAACTTCTTGAGTTCATCGCCCTTGATTGTGCTGACGTCTTTTCCTTCAAACCAGACCTTGCCGTCTGTTGGCTCGTAAATCTTTACGATTGTTCTGCCCAACGTACTCTTGCCGCAGCCGGATTCACCAACAAGACCGAATGTTTCGTTTTCGAAAACTTCGAAAGAAACGTCGTTAACTGCCTTGAGGTACTTCTTCTTGCCGAACATTGAAGTTGCCACAGGGAAGAATGTTTTAAGATTTTCAACTTTTAAGATTGGTTCCATCTCTTAAATACTTCCTTTCTCTGTAAGCCAGCAATGTACCTTGTGTGTGTCTGACAGACTCTTTTCCTTTGGCCAGTAAAGCTTACATACCTTCATGGCATGCTCACAACGGTCTACGAACGGACAGCCTGCTGGCGGAGCAAGGAGGTCCGGCGGTGAGCCTGGGATAGGTCTGAGTTCATTGTCATCCACTTCAGGATTGTTTACACAAGCCAGAAGGCCCTTTGCGTATGGATGAACGCCTTCATAGAATATTTCATCGGCAGTACCGCTTTCAACGATCTTGCCGCCATACATGATGTATACTCGGTCGCAAGTGCTTGCCACAACGCCAAGGTCGTGAGTGATGAGGATAACACCGGAGCCGAGGTTCTTTCTCATATCCTTGATGAGCTCAAGAATCTTTGCCTGAATTGTAACGTCGAGAGCTGTTGTTGGCTCGTCGGCGATGATAAGTCTTGGGGAACAAGCGAGAGCAATCGCGATGATAACTCTCTGACGCATACCGCCCGAAAGCTGATGCGGATACTGCTTGAGTCTTTCTGCAGGAGAAGGAATACCTACTCTTGTGAGAAGCTCAACAGCCATTGTGTGAAGCTGATCACGGTTAAGCTTCTTTCTATGGTTGAGAATTGGTTCGATAAGCTGTTTTTCGATTGTGAGAACAGGATTGAGGAAGGACATAGGGTCCTGGAAAATCATCGAGATTGTGTTGCCACGGATGCTTTCCATGTACTTTTCCCATTCTTTCTGTGTGCCATCAAACTTGATTGGGCAGATTTCCTTGCCGTCAAATACGATGGAACCATCTTCGATGATACCGTTTTCACTGAGCAAGCCCATTACGGAATACATCGACTGGCTCTTGCCGGAGCCGGATTCACCAACGATGCCGACGATTTCGCCTTCATCAACAGAAAGGGAAACATTTCTTACAGCCTGAACCATTCCCTGCTCAGTGGTGAAGCTTGTTTTTAAGTTCTTTATTTCAAGTAAGCTCATATTATACCTTTCTGATTATTTTTTCTTAGGGTCGAATGCATCGGAAACGCCGTCGCCGATAAAGTTGAGAGAGAGCATTGTGAGACAGATGGAAGCAACCGGCCAGATAATCTGGATTGGATGGCTTTCGATGAGAGATCTTGCTTCGTTAGCAAGTGTACCCCACGATGCAGCCGGAGCGGAAATACCGATACCGACGAAGCTGAGGAATGCTTCTGTAAAGATAGCTGATGGAACCATGAGTGTTACGTTAACAATGATTGGGCCCATGCAGTTGATGATAAGGTGCTTGAAGAGGATTCTCATCTTGCTTGCACCGAGAACGTAAGCAGCAAGAGCGAATTCCTGTTCCTTAAGGGAGAGAACCTGTGCTCTGACAAGTCTTGCCATACCCATCCATGCTGTTGCACAGAGACCGATGAGAATGGAAACGATGTTGGAGCCGAAGATGAGCATGATGAGGATAACGATGAGAAGCGTTGGGATAGAATAGATGATATCGACGATTCTCATAAGAACCATATCAACCTTGCCGCCGACGTAACCTGCGATACCGCCGTAAACGATGCCGATGAAGAGGCAGATGAAAGCGGAAGCGAAGCCAACGGAGAGAGAGATTCGTGCGCCGTACATGATACGTACGAAAATGTCACGGCCGAACTTGTCTGTGCCCATTGGGTGGAGAAGGCTTGGCATAAGGTTGACGGACGTAAGGTCCATCAGGTCATATTCGAATGGTGAGAACATTGGGACTGTGATGGCAAGCACTGTCATCACGATGAGGAATGCGAGACCTGCGAGAGCAAGTTTATTTTTCTTGAAACGGCCCCATGCGTCCTGAAGATACGTCTTGGACTTGGCCGCGATGAATTCGCTGTTTTTTTCTTCTTCAGAAAGCGGCTCGAAAAGATCCGCTGTAAGCTTGATGTCTTCCATTTATAACTCCTACTATTTCTTCTTGTCGAGCTTTACACGTGGGTCGATGAAAGCTACAAGAATGTCAGTTGCGATGTTAGCTACGATAATGAGAACGCCGAAGAGAATTGTGAGAGCCATGATCATTGTGTAGTCACGGTTTGTAACGCTGTTTGTGAATTCGGCGCCGATGCCTGGGATAGAGAAGAGGTTTTCGATAACGAAGGAACCTGTTACGAGATAAGAGAGAAGCGGACCTGCGTAGTTGACGACCGGAATCATACAGTTCTTAAGGCCGTGCTTGAGGATAATCTTGAGTGTTGGAGTACCCTTACTGCGAGCGAGAACGATGTAGTCCTGCTTCATAACTTCCTTCATACCGGAGCGCACGAGACGGGAAACCATCGAGATTGGGTGGAGCGCCAGGGAGAAGGATGGGAGAATGTAGTGAAGCGGGCTCTTGAGACCGACAATCGGAAGCACGTGAAGCACAACGCCGAAGACGATCATAAGAAGCAATGCATAGAGGAAGGAAGGAACGCTGACGCCGATTGTTGCGATGAACATTACGGAGTTTTCAACCCAGCTCTTCTTTGTGAAGGCTGCGATGATACCGAGGGCGATACCAGCTACCATTGCAAATACGAAAGCCACAACACCAACCTTGACTGTGGATGGCATACATCTTGCGATGATATCGACTACGTTCTGACCCTTACGAGTCATCGATTCGCCGAAATCGCCGGTGGCTGCATTTTTGAGATAGATTGCGAACTGTTCCGGAATCGACTTATCCAGATTATACTGGGCAAGAAGCTTTTCTCTCAGCTCAGGCTGAAGCTGTGCAAGCTCAGCGCCGAATGGAGAACCTGGAACAAGTTTCATAAGGAAGAATGTGACTGTGGCAAGAACTAAAATTGTGAGTGCGCCTGCCATCAGACGTTTGAGAATATATTTAAGCACTTGTGAGAACCTCCTGAATAATTATACAAATACTTACATTTTGATTACTTATATATAATAATATAAGACCCCTTTTTTGTCAAGTATTTTCTGTATATTTATGCATAGTTATGATTAAATACATCTATTTTGCACAAATATCTTGAAATAAAAAAATGATTATGGTACAATTTGTACATAAACATTTTTGAAGGAGGCAAATCATGCTTAAACCTATCCTTAAAGAGGACCTTTTGTCCTATCGTTTCCTGTCAAATATCACCGCTTCTCCATACGAAAACGCTGCAGTTTTCACAGTAAGCAAGCAGGATACAAAGACCAATTCTTACCTTAAAAATCTCTGGTTTTTAGACCTTAACACCAATAAATTGACTCAGCTTACACGAAATGGCAAGGCTAAGAGCTTCATTTTTGAAAAGGAAGGCACACTTCTCCATACGTGTGCCCCTGCTGACAAGAATGATTACCATACAGGCTTTGAATATTTCGATATTTCCACAAAGAAAACTGAATATGCATTCACACTTCCATTCCCTGTGAATAATATGCATAAACTGTATAACGACCTCTACCTCGTCAACGCAAACATCAACACTAACCGCGACGACAATATGACAGAGGCTGAGCTCAAGGCTGAAAACGATTACATCCCTGTCAAGGAGCTTCCTTTCTGGGACAACGGCGTCGGCTACGTCAGCGGCTGGAGAAACAGTCTTTTCATCTATAACAAGGCTGACGGCTCTCTTCTGAAGGTTACAGAAGACCTCTTCAACGTCAACGCTGTTGCTGTGGCTTCCTGCGGCAAGCACGTTTATTTCACAGGTCAGCACTATGACCAGATGCTCGGCAGACTCAACGGTCTCTTCTACTATGACGTTGAAAACAACAAGCTTGAAACTGTCGTCCCTCAGGGCGTAAAGCGTATCGGTATGCTTCAGTTTGTCGGCAAGACTCTCTTCGTTTCCGCAAGTGATATGGACGTATGGGGCACAGCTGACAAGGACGACTGGTATGTACTTGAAAACGGACAGCATGTCAAGGTTAAGGACAACGACTTCTCTCTCCGTCAGAACGTTGCGACAGACGTACGTTTCGGTGGCTCAAAGCCTCTCGGCAAGATGGGTGACAAGCTTGTTTACCTTACAACAGAGGTAAAGCACGTTCTCGTAAATTATCTCGATAAAAACGGCAACCACGAAAAGCCATTTTTCTTCGATGGCTCTGTCGACGGCTTCGCTGTGAAGGATGAAAAAATCATCTTCGTCGGCATGAAGAAGGGCAAGCTTCAGGAGCTCTTCGTATACGATGGCAAGAAGGTTACAAAGGTTTCCAATTTCAACCGCACTGCTCTCTCCGGCAAGTACGTGGGCACACCTGAATACGTCGGCTTCAAAAACTCCGAAGGCGTACATATCGACGGCTGGATTATCAAGCCTATCGATTACGATGAAAACAAGAAATACCCTGCACTTCTCTCTATGCATGGCGGTCCTTGCGTAGCGTGGGGCGAGCTTTTCGTTCACGAAATGCAGATGCTTGCAGGCATGGGCTACTTCGTATTCTTCTGTAATCCACGCGGTGCAGACGGCAGAGGCGCTCGTTTCGCTGACCTGAGAGGCAAGTACGGCACAGTCGACTTCGACGACTTTATGGAATTCACAGACCACGTACAGAAGGTTTATCCACAGATTGACAAGGACAAGCTCGGTGTTCTCGGCGGCTCTTACGGCGGCTTTATGACAAACTGGATTATCGGCAACACAAACCGTTTTGCCGCTGCAGTTTCCCAGCGCTCCTTCTGTAACCCAATCAGTGACTTCGGCAACTCCTGCATCGGCTATTCCTTCGACGCAGACCAGTTCCAGGCTACACCTTGGACAGGCGTTGACAGACTCTGGGATCACGCTCCTCTCAAGTATGCTCCTAACTGCACAACTCCTACACTCTTCATCCATTCTCTTGAAGACTATAACTGCCCACTTTCTCAGGGCTTTGAAATGTTCGCAGCTCTCAAGTATCACGGCATTGAATCTGAAATGGTGCTCTTCAAGGGCGAAAACCACGAGCTTTCCCGCTCTGGTAAGCCTCTCCACAGAATGAGAAGACTTGCTGAAATCTCCCGCTGGTTTGAATCTCACCTCAAATAAATGAAGTCACAGAAAGCATACTTTCATCTGCCGGGGCTTTTTGAGTTTTATGAACTTTACAGCCTGTTTATCCCCCTGTTTTTCGAGCACAGAGAGTATTTTTATGACTTTTGTGAGATAGGCTCGATTTACGGCGCACCCGGCGATTGTCTTTGGGGCGGCGGCAGAGTAGGCTACGGCGAAAACTCGCCCGATGATGTGCTCAGACTTATGGCAAAGTACGGCATATCGGCCCGTCTGACCTTCAGCAATTCTCTTCTTCGCCCTCATCACCTTTGTGATGCCCGCTGCAATGCTCTTTGCAAGGCTTTCGAGGACAAAAATAACGGGATTATTCTTTCCTCTGACCTTCTTTTGAGCTATATAAAGGAAAAATATCCGGATTTTTACCTTGTTTCATCTACCACAAAGGTAATAACCGATTTTACTGAGCTGACAAACGAGCTTGACCGTGAGGATTTTTCCTTTGTCGTGCCCGATTTTCGCCTGAATAAAAGCTTTAAGCAGCTTGAAGGCCTGTCGCAAAAGCAAAAGGACAAAGTGGAGTTTCTCTGCAATGAATGCTGCTATTTCGGCTGTAATACAAGAAAGGCCTGCTACGAAAACGTCAGCCGTATTGCTTTGGGTGAAGAGCCTGTTGATTTTGCCTGCTCATCGCCGAATTCAGATGAGGGCTACGTTTTTTCAAAGGCTATGGAAAATCCCGGCTTTATCGGTATAGACGACATTAAAAATGTCTATCTCCCTATGGGTTTTTCCCATTTCAAGCTGGAGGGCAGAAGCCTGGGCAGCGCTCTTGTTCTGGAGTTTTTGCTCCATTATATGACCAAACCGCAGTATCAGCTTCATGTCCGTGAGAAAATCTACCTTAATCACTCGCTGGATTTATTCTAAAACAAAAAAGGACGGGTTATCCCGTCCTTTTTTATTATTCGTAAACCACCATATCGTGATAGTATCTCGAGCCGTGCTTATGCATAATCACACCGTCGAGGCCCTTATGCATACCTGCAACGTATGTCTGCTGAAGAAGCGGAATCCATGGGGAATCCTCCATGATTACCTCCTGAATCCTCTTATAAATATTGTTTCTCGTTTCAACGTCAAACTCTTCCTGGGCTTCCTCAATCATTCTGTCGACCTCAGGGTTGGAATACCACATACGGTTGCCTGTCGGGCCGCCCGAATCTGTATGGAAGTTATTTGTCAGCGTATTATCCGGATTTGTAGCGCCGCCCCAGGACATAATCCACGCTTCGTGGCTCTTGCCCGAAAGATAATCGAGCATTGCGCCGAATTCCATAAGGTTGATGTTGATAGTCACGCCAATCTGACCATAGTCCTGCTGAAGAAGCTGTGCCGCACGGGAGCGGATATCGGAGGATACCGTAACCTCAAACTCAAAGCCATCGGCATAGCCTGCCTCTGTAAGAAGTGCCCTCGCCTTTTCGATATCGTAGGTATATCCATCCATCTCATCATTGAAGCCTACGCCAACTGTCGGGAAGACAGACGTACATGGGATGCCGTAGCCTTCATAAAGCACTTCAACGATAGCCTCCTTATTGGATGCATACTGAAGTGCACGACGCACCTTTGCATTGTCAAACGGCGCTTTCGTTGTATTGAAGCCCATATATGCGATGTTATTGGACACCATTTCCACAGTTTTCAGGTTTTCGTTGGCCTTGACCCTGTCGATATCAATGGAATTGAGCGATGCGATATAGTCGATTTCCCCTGCTTCAAGGGCGATAGTCTGGGATGAAGCCTCAGGGATAATTCTTCGTGTAAGCGAAGTCATTCTCGATGCGCCTCTCCAGTAATCGTCAAAGCGTACCACCTTGTAATAATTGTTAGGGCGGTATTCACTGTGCATCATAGGACCTGTGCCGCAGATATCCTCTTCGTCATAGCTTCCGCCGTTTGCTTCCGCTGCCTCGACAACCTTCTTATTGAGAATGGAAGTCTGTGTATGGGCAAGATTGAGAAGCATAGGTGCAAATGGCACGGAGGTTTCGATGCGGAAGGAATATTTGTCAATCTGCTCGATGCCGATGACGTTCTGGAAATTTGCCTGAGATTTTGGGTTGGCATTTGCTCTGTTGAGGGAGAAAACCACGTCCTCGGCTGTCATTTCATCGCCGTTATGGAACTTCACCCCTTCGTGAAGCTTGAATATGTACTCTGTTTTGGATGGCATTTCGTATGATTCCACCAGCATAGGCTGTATTTCGCCATCCTCGTCAAACTCCATAAGTCTGTCGTAAATCATTGTGAACATCGTGCCCGAGTAACCATCGTTGCAGTCAGGCGGGTCGAAACCTACGATATCGAAGCCATCGGCAATGATGACGTCTGTACGGATATTCTGTCCGCTTTCTGTCGACACCGTTGTTTTGTCCAGCTCGTTTTCGGGATTTACCGTAGTCGCTTCCGTGACGATGATTTCACTTTGTGCACAGCCTGTGAATAACGTCATCAGCATGGCGGCAGACAGCGCCAGGGCTAAAAATCTTTTCATATTTCCCTCTCCTTTGTTGAATTATTTTATCGGGACTATGCCCTGCTTTAATTATATGCGGCAGGCGGGAAATATGTTAATAAAGTTTTGCGATATAAAAAAGCCTCCGTAAAGGAGGCTTTGGGGTTATGTGATTATTTTATTATCTTCGTATTTCTTCATAAGCTCAAACAAATCCGAAAACCATGGGTCATCCTTGTCAAAACTCAATCTGTAAGTCTTATTTCTGTACGAAATCCACATCTGTTTATCATAATGCTTGTTTATGACAATATATTCGTTTTCGTCAAAAAATATCGACATTGTCATATCATAGCTTCCATTTGTTATAACCGTACCGCCTTTATAACTGACAGGCAAAAACGACCTTGCAAATTTTTTACCCTCAAACAATGACATCATTTCTTCAAATCCTTCGCTTCCCATACGCAGCTGCGCTTCGCTATGTTTGAAAGGACCTCCGAAAGTCGACGTGTCTGCATAGTATGAAGACGTATACGCAAACTCAATACATCCATCCAGCGATGGCGCACCCACTATTTCATCAAGTGCCGCAGGCTGTTTATAGATAAATGCAGATATGGCAAGAATAAGGAGTGCAATTATCAAAAACACGAGTTTTGGATGTTTTTTCATAGTTACTCCTTTCGTTTTTGCGGGCGGGCATGGAAACCCGCCCCTACGTTGGTTTTTAGTTATTGACTGTATATTCTGCGATGAGTTCCTTCAGATCTTCGCCTCTGTCAACGAACAATGTGCGTGTGAAGTCCTTATTTTCGTGTTTGAGGCACATTTCGATGAAGAACGTAAAGATGCCCACGTCCATCTGCTGGAAAAACACGAGGGTATCCCACTTGAGCTTTGCCATACGCATGGATTTTCTGTAAACGCGGATTTTATTGCCCTCACATTCCATCAGCCACGGCTGGAAATTGACGGCGGATGGTGCAAAACGGGCAACCTCAGCGATGCTGTCAAAACCTTCGCCCTTCTTGATTTTATCGGCTTCCCTGCGCTTTGCTTCGTGCATACTCTTGCGGAATTCGCCTTCCTCAGACTTTTCCATAATGAGCATAATGGCAAAATCCATACCCTCGTACGTTTCATCCTCAGGGGCAGGTCTGCCGATGCCGCACCAGCAGGTGCCGATATCGAGCGCTGTCAGGAACATTTCAAGCTGCTGCACCATATAGCCGATATTTGCAAGATAATTAGGCTTTTTCTCGCTGTAAACGAGGATAGCGTATTCGCCCCACTTCCAGGTTGTTGTACGGCGCTGAACAATTTTGAAAGCCACCTTGATATCATCGCAGAGTGGTACAAGACGGTCGAAATGGCCGTTTATCATATTGAGCTCAGGGCCCGAAACCTTCTTGCCGCCCGGCATTGTATGGAAGGATTTTCTCTTGTTTATCATATCATAATAGACGTTGAACATAGTTTTGCTCCTTTCAGCAGAGGTTTTTCTATTATAATTATAACATTTTTGAGATTTTAATGCAACAGAAAAAGCCACCCCGACGGAGTGGCTTTTGTAATTAAATTATTACTTATCGAGGAGGGAAACGACCTTCTTGACTGCGTCTGCCATGTATTCGCCCTGAACTCTTTCAACAAGACCGTTATCCACAGCCTGTGCAATGCTTGGGTCGATTGGCATCTTTGCAAGAACTTCAACGCCATACTGTGCTGCAACTTCTTCGATATGGCTTTCGCCGAAAATCTTGATCTGCTTGCCGCAGTCAGGACATGCAACGTAGCTCATATTTTCAACGATGCCGAGAACAGGAATGTTCATAAGCTGAGCCATCTTGAGAGCCTTTTCAACAATCATGGAAACGAGCTCCTGAGGGGATGTGACAACGATGATGCCGTCAACCTTGAGAGACTGGAATACTGTGAGCGGTACGTCACCTGTTCCAGGAGGCATATCGATGAACATAAAGTCTACGTCCTTCCAGATAACGTCTGTCCAGAACTGCTTTACAGCGCCTGCGATAACAGGACCACGCCATACAACAGGGTCGGATGGGTTATCGATGAGGAGGTTGAGGGACATAACCTGTGTGCCGTAGCGGGAAACTACAGGGAAAATACCGTCGTCTGTGCCTCTTGCTCTTTCTGTAAGACCGAAAGCCTTTGGAATGGATGGGCCTGTGATATCTGCGTCGAGAATAGCAGACTGGTAGCCCATACGCTGTGTGAGGGATGCCATAAGAGATGTAACAAGGCTCTTACCTACGCCGCCCTTACCGGAAACAATACCGATTACCTTCTTGATTTTGGAAAGCTTGTGAGGCTCTGTGATGAAGCTTGCCTTATCGCACTTGGAAGAGCAGTTGGAGCAGTCGTGGTTACAACCGGAGGACTGCTGTGTCTGTGCACTGCCGCACTTGGAAGCGCAGTTAGCACAATCGTGATTACAACCTGCCATGAGATTTTCTCCTTTATATATTAACGTTTTTTGTTTCAGAATATGTGTATGAATACAATGCCCATACACCTAATATTATATACCTTATGGAAATAATGTCAAGTAAAAAAGACACAATCCCTCCACCGTCATCCGACGGTCCCCCTCTCCGACTCGCTAAGAGCCGACTTCGTCGGTTGCTCGCATGTACGCCGCCTGCGGGCGGTGCCTTTACACAAGGGAGGCTGAGGGTGGGCAGGAAAATATTGTTGGATTTTATATTAAAAAAGGATGCACGTGGCATCCTTTTGATTATTCGATTATGAGATTTCCGTCTAAAATCCTTGTTCTGACACCGAAAACCTTATCCACAAGGCCCTTTTCCACCATAGTCTTGCCATCGCCTGCGTAGATGATTTCCCCATCGTCCATAAGCACGACGTTGTCCGAATATTTAACAGCCTGTGGAATATCGTGATGCACCATAATGACAGTCTTGCCCATTTTTGCGATTTCATCCGCCATCGAAATGACCTCGAGCTGCTGTGAAATATCGAGGAATGTGGCAGGCTCGTCGAGAAGCACAACAGGTGTGTCCTGACAGAGCACCATGGCAAGATAGACTTTCTGACGCTGACCGCCCGAAAGTGTGGAGAGATTGCGCTCTGCAAACTTCATCACGTCTGCCATTTCCATAGCATTTGCAACGATTTCCTTGTCCTTCTTGCGAAGTGTACGCGGAAACTCAAGATATGGGAATCTGCCGTGAGAAACGAGAGAACGGACGGAAACAGACGGAGTTTCTCTGCTCTGCGGAAGAAAAGCCACGATTTTCGCGTGTTCTTTTATGGAAACGGCACTTAAATCCGTGTCTTTCCACATAATTTTGCCCGAATCTGCCTTATTAAGTCCTGCGATTGCACGGAGCAGCGTCGTCTTGCCGCA
>JAFYNW010000082.1 GCA_017547995.1 Clostridia bacterium
CACGAATGTGTGACGGAGGGAGAGAAATTATAGGGCAAATCTTATAGTGCAAGGAAAGATATCAGCCTCGATAAATCGAGGGACGTCTTCGACGACTTCTTTATGTTTGCCCAAAAGAAGCAAAGATGCCCCGGGAGTGCAAAAAACCCCCGGACCCCTTGCCCAAGGGGAGCACCCCCTGGACCCCCTTGTGTGTTCGTTCCTCACAAATGGACAGAATGGGGTGGGCTACTTCTCGATATGTCAATATTGCGTAACGAATTTCTTACGTAGGGGACGACGCCCTCGGCGTCCCGCTTATCAGATGTGACTTGTCACACCACAACGTTGCCCACGGCAACACTTCATGCACGAAGTGTGCTTCGCTTCTTCACTTGCGGAGCAAACTTAACTTCCTCGCATAGACCGACCTCCCCGGCGTCCCACGGACAAATATAACCCGCGTATGCGAATATAACCTGACACTTCATCCTGAAAGGAGCCACTATGAAAGACAATTCATACATGACCGAGGGGAATATCACCAAGGCCCTGTGGAAATTTACCCTGCCGATGGTGGCGGGTGGCATTCTGCAGCAGCTTTATTCCCTGACAGACGCCCTCATTCTGGGCAATTTCATCGGTGATACTGCGGTGGCTTCGGTCAGCGCCGCTTCAGCCGTGCTCAATATCTGCTTCTTCATAATCGTCGGTATTATGACGGGCGCGTCAATTCAGCTTTCCCATATGTTTGGCGCTAAAGAATACGACAGAATCCAGCGACTGGCTACAACGGGCATTATTTTCCTCTCGATAGCCACGATGCTTGCATCGGCAGTCATTATGGCGGTGCGTTTTCCGCTTTTCGACCTGATGAATACCCCTCCCGAAATCATTCAGACCTCGGCAAGCTATCTCAGCGTAGCCGCGCCCGGCCTTGTGTTTTCACTGCTTTATAACCTCTACGGCGGTATGCTACGCGCTGTCGGCAACAGCAAAAAGCCGCTGGAGGCTCTCATCATCGCAAGCGTCCTCAACGTAATTCTCGACCTTGTCTTCGTTGCGGTATTCGGCATGGGCATCGCAGGTGTTGCCCTCGCAACAGTCATCGCGCAGGGGCTTTCGGCTGTCTATCTCATAATTTTCACCAATAAGAATCTGCCGTTTTTCCGCATAAAGCTCAAGCATGAAATGTTCGATTACGGCATTTTCAAGGAAACTATAACCCTCAGCCTTCCAAAAATGCTGCAGAGCGGTGCAAACTCCGTCGGCTCAATGCTTCTGCAGGTCATCAACAACTATTTCGGTGTTTACGTTGTGGCGGCGATTTCCACGGCATACCGCATCGATTCTCTTGCAATCACACCGATTATGTACATCAGCTCGGCGGTTTCCATCTTCGCAGGTCAGAATATGGGCGCCAAAAAGGCGGACAGAGCAAGAAAAGGCATGAAAACGGGCGCAATTATGTCGGGTGTCTTTGCCCTTGCCGTAACAATCGTCTTCGTTGTGGCAGGCGGATATCTGCTCGAGGTTTTCGGCCTGAGTCAGGAATCTGTCGATATCGGCTGGCGA